>JAOUFJ010000021.1 GCA_029858255.1 candidate division WOR-3 bacterium
GTTGGTTTGGAGTATTATTATGATGGGGTGTATCATGCCTGGGCTTGGGCGGTGACCGATTCGTTTGCGGTGCGGTATACGACCTATCCGCCGGATTATTTAGGTGTTGAGGAGTATACGAAGTTGACCACGGTGCCGCTGCAGACCATGATGGGTGTGGTGTATCCGAATCCGTTTGTGCGGAATCTGCAGGTCAATTACCAGCTTGCAGCGCAGGGCCGGGTCAATCTGGCGGTTTATGATGCTGCGGGGCGCTTAATATCCGCACTCGCCGAGGGCATGAGTGAACCTGGTTACTATACGGTCCATTGGAATGGTCTTGATGACCAGGGTCGTCAGGTGCCGGCGGGTGTTTACTTTATCCGTCTCGACACTGACAACTACCAGCACGTTCAGAAGACGGTACTTTTGAAATAACGGCTGACGACAGCCGGTTTCGAGAAGCGATACGTTAATGGCACGTCGGTTTCGACAAGCAGGACCGGCGTGCCAAATCCTACTACCATAAACCAAGTCATAAATTCCGTTAGTTTCGTTATTCCCGTTAATCTCGCTAATTTCGTTATTATCGTTTCGTCTCTCAGCGTCTTAACCTCTTATCTTCACAACTTCTGTCACATCGAACCTCGTAACCGTAGGATGCTAAACCATACCTTGGTCTTCCCCCCAAATCTTGACTTTATGTCGTTTTTTTGTATTATTACTGGAGTATCAAAATACGTTTTTGCCATGTCGGGATAGCCACGCGAACGAGTGCGTATGATACTGGATAGCGCCGGTGTAACTCAGTGGTAGAGTAGCTGTTTTGTAAACAGCAGGTCGCCAGTTCGAATCTGGCCGCCGGCTTCTCTAAAAGAAGTTGGACGTATTGGTTATACATTGTGGCAGCCAGTTTTGTTGTTAGGTTTTGTCGTTGGGTCGCAAAACGGAAAACCGATGAAGATTAACGATACCGGCATCGCAACCTTAACCGTTAAACGATCTGTTGGGGCAGGTACCCAAGTGGACAACGGGGGCAGACTGTAAATCTGCTGGCGAAGGCCTTCGGAGGTTCGAATCCTTCCCTGCCCATGTGAAATAGACCCGCAGGCATCGAATGAAATGAAGATGACTGTGGTCGTCGATTTCAACATCCCGTGTTTTCGCAAGAAAATACGGGATTTCATTATCTTTGATTTACCCCGCTCCCCATGAGCAGGATTCTCACAAATTTAGCCTCCCATAATGCTAAGTATTTTGGGGTAGCTGCGAAATTGAGGACCCTCGTTCAAGCGCAGCGAAGAACGGGGTATCACCAAAAAAAGGCCCACACCAAATTTCATAAAATCTTGATTTCAAGAGAAATTTGAGTGCCCCTGCTCATTCCATAAGGGAATCTGTAACTTGCCACCTATATTAGCGGGATTAACGAAATTAACGAGAATAACGAAAGTAACGAACATTATTCATGATCTAGCAGGAAACCAGAGTATTCCTATATTTTGTTTATCTTCTCTGCTAATATTCGTGTCAGATTTTTGCGAGTATATGCTTGATAAGGTGTTTTCCCTTTAATAACAATTCCTTTCCTGTACTTACCATACAAATCGCTGAATCGTTTCGTCATCCCGTCAATGTCGTCAAAATCGAAGATCCAGCCAGGATAGCCTTTCTCAAGAGCGCCGGATAGCATATGCAGCCCCTTGGATCTGCCACAAACGATAATCGGCAATCCTGATGCAAGATATTCATTCTGCCGACTCGGGAAGAAATATTCACTACCGGTGGTGATCAATACGGCCAGATGCGAGTTGCAGAATATATCGATTGCTTTCTTGTAAGGCAAATGACCGGTCAACTCAACGAAATTGTAATTCTTTATGATGCGCAGAAAGCGCTCCTCGACATACCCTATGAACCTGAATCTGATTCTATCTTTGTCCAATCTGTTTTTCGACATGACGTGCGAAATAGCTTTCAAGATATTCTCAGGATTCCTTTCTTTCCTTACAGTTCCCAGATAGGATATAGTGAATCTATCAGGTTCTTCAGTCCGCTTGAAATCATCCGGATCGTAACCATTTGGAATTACACATATCTTATCGCGAATCTGAGGATAGCGATCGAGGAGTGAATTACTTATATTATCGTCTACTACAATTATCAAGCTGGCAATATTGACGACCTTTCTCTCCCAGTTCCGCACAAATTCCTTTTGCAGACGGCCTTTGTAAGGCATGAAGGGAAATTCCAACCAGGCATCACGGAAATCAACGATCAGCGGTTTGCCTGAAATTCTTGCCAGATAGTAACCAGTAATGAAAGTGCTGAACGGAGGCGCAGTCGCGAATATAGCATCAAACCCGGTCTTTCTGGCCGCGCTCAAGGCAAATGGCACCCACGGTGTCTTATTGTCCGGGAAATTAATTGTGCGTTTGATCGGACCATGCCATCGGCTCACGCTGTAATTTCTCATTCCCAGCAAGTAGAGTATGCGCGCCGGGTCCATACTGCAGGTTCGTAATACTTTTACGTTTCGCACGTCCCGCCCAATTTCATCATCAAAGCTGTGATACGCAACATTCTTGCGCGTGAGAATTATTGGTGTTATGCCGAAGGAAGGCAAATACTTCGCGAATTTTACTGGTCGTAGTGATCCAGGGCCGCCAAGCGGCGGCCAGTAATAAGTCAGAACAAGAAGTTTCTTATCGGATTGCCCGATGGGCTGTTTCATGCTGGTTGTGATCTTTCTCTACAGCAGGCGGTTGAGTAATGCATACGCCTCGCGACAGTATCCATTGATCTGAGGGTACTTATCCGAGTGCTCCTTTAATCCTATGACTGCCTTCAGATTTGCCCTCGCGTTCTCCTTATCGCCCAATTCGGCCAGACACTTACCAATATAGAGGTGACACTGTGCCAGGTTCGCGTAATTCTTTACGTTATGTGCATCATAACGTTCATAAAGATCTTCAAAAGCGCTGGCAGCAACCCGGTAGTTCTCTCTCTTGAACTCCAGTTCTGCCTTATTCCACATGAATGTTCTTGATACGGGATATTCTTCTAAAAGGGCATCAACAATCACTTCGGCCTTTTCGTATTGACCCTCTTCACCGTAGATGAAAACCAGAGAATTTCTCGCAGTAGGCCCTGAATAAATACTCTTCTGAGCTGCGATATTTAATTTCCCGATTGCCCCTTCGACATCGCCTCCACCAAGGTTGAGAAAAGGCAGATACCGCGACGCTCGCGCCCAGAAATATTCAAAAGTCCCGGCCGCCAGGTAGGCGTCATAAAATGCAGAATCCTCTCTCACCAACTCCTGCATCATCCTACCGCCTTTCATGCCTAACTTGAACGTCTCGAAATACTCCTTGCGAAACCCCTTATATACAGCCTGATATATGTATGCATTTGCTAAGTAGTATTTCGCCCAGACATTAGTTTCTTCGGAAAGAATTGTCTGCGAACGTTTAATTGTCTCTCGCATCAAACCGTTGTAATCGTCTTCATCCAGAAATTGACATTCATCCATCATCTTCAATTGAATGAGGGCGGCGCTAAAAAAATAGCCTGCTGGGTTTTCAGGGTATGTTTCCTTTAACTGATTGAAATAGTAGTGGGCGCTGTCGAACTGCTCAACGTAAGAATATTCGAGACCTGACTTTACCAGATACTCCACTTCGGGGGAATTGAGTTCAATTGAAATGCACAGCAGCAAAATCATGGTATCTCGACAAGCGAAGATTCGCTTACGTTCAATCTCTTGTAACCACCCTTAACAACCGCGTTCTCGCCGATAATGGATTCTGTGAGAAGCGCATTTTCAACAGTTGCGCTTCGGTTGAGGATTGAATCTCTGACTATTGAATTCCGTACGGTCACATTGTCACCTATTGAAACGTATGGCCCAATGATCGCCTGCGATATCTTTGCCGAATCGGCTACGAAAACCGGCGGTAATATGATATTATCACCCCTTTTCTTGTAGTACTGCGTTTTTTTCAAGAGATAGCGATTAGTCTCTATCAACGCATCAACAGTACCGCAATCGTACCAGTTCTCTATTCTCTGAATCTTGAATTTTTCACCGCTGTCCAACAAATACTTCAGCGCATCGGTTAGCTGGTATTCATTTTTGGTCTTGATATCCTTCTCCATGATGTACTCAACCGCACCTCTGACTTTCGAAATATCGTGAAAATAGTACAAACCGACGATGGCTAGATTGGACGTAGGATGTTTTGGTTTTTCGACGACGCTTATTACACTATCATCTCTGACCTCAACAACGCCGAACCGCTGCGGGTCATCAACCTCTTTTA
Source organism: candidate division WOR-3 bacterium (assembly GCA_029858255.1). NCBI lineage: Bacteria > Pseudomonadati > Caldifarciminota > Caldifarciminota bacterium. The sequence continues at coordinate 4,305 of JAOUFJ010000021.1, forward strand.
CGGCAAGCATGTTAGCCTTACCCGCACAGAATTTCTTATAATCAACATCTATTATTGTATCCCCCAGAAGGACCAATGTTGGCCCTTCCAAAGCCTGTGCTCCAACAAGAACTGCATGACCGAGGCCCAGCCTTTTCTCCTGCAGTACATACTTGAAATCATAGGGAAAGGTATTACAGAAATCGACTATCGCCTCTCCTCTCGCGCCAAGAACAATGGCAAAATTGTCTATGTTCAAACCCTCAAGGCTATCGAGGATGTGTCCTAAAATCGGTTTACCGGCAACATACAAAAGACTCTTGGGCACGGAATGCGTGTGGGGTCTAAGTCGTGTTCCTTCACCGGCAACAGGTATTACGACGTTCACATTTAATGATAACACAGATTTCTTGTCATGTCAACTACATGCAGCAGCGGCAAGCACTGTCAACATCCGTAATATTTGCGTTATTCTTTTCGGGATTAAAATGTGGTATGACAGATCGGTTTTTGTCCAACTTTGAAGGTATTAGTAACAGTATCGATATATTGCTGGTTTGAGATCTCGGTCAAACCGTACTGATACAGACTGCCGTAATCTACCGAGCCAACCAATAGAGAAGAAAAATCAGAGACATCAAGAGAAACTTCAACGTCGTAGTTACCGCCTTTCTTTATTGAAGCACGACCATCATCAAATTCCAGAATGACTGAGCCGCTATTTTTCTTCAAGAAACTATCGTGTATTGATAACTTCAGACGATAGCTTTGACGTCCAAACTGATGGTTTGCGAGAACCCTGAATATGCCCATGATGTCAATCACTCGGTACATTATACCGACGCCCTGAGTATTCGTCTGATGTCCGATCAAGGGAATTATGTTCTCTGAACCATCGCGCGGGTCTTTGACAAGGAAATGTACCATATCATCCTGAGTTGGGAATACTATTTGAGGTACCTGGTCTGATTGTGTACGAAGAAACGCAAGGAGTTCGTGCAGAACATCTCTGTTTTCGTAGATCAATCTTCGGATGAGAATGTAGTTATTGAGTATATTCTCATCATTGGCCTTTTTGAATACGAATGACAGATAGCCCAGAATTCTACTACTCTTCTCGTATACAACCGTCTTCGCCGCCGGATTCTTGAAAAAACTTAGCAGTTCATGCTTCTTGAGTTCGAACATACCGTGATGTTTTTTACAGAAGCGATCATTACATTCTTTGAAAGCTCTTCTGTCCCCCGGAGCTAAGTACCGCAAGTGCTCACGTGAACCGCCTGAAGGCAGGTCCACCGGCTGAATTCTGTAGAGGTTCAACTTGGTGCCGTAACCAAAACCCATCTTCCTGTAGAAATCCGGACGGAATGGGTAGAGCGCAACCATCGATGATTTCTTCCGTAGATACAGATCGAGAAAATACAATATTAAATCCCTGCACACTTTTTCTTTTTTATGCAGGAGGTCAACGGCGACAAGGCCAACCCCACCGACCATGGTTTTAATAGAGAAGAAATTCATGTCGAAATCGTAGGTACGCATGCCCCCAACCAGCTTGTGGTTACGGTACAAGCCATAATGTGCGATTGTAGGATCTTTTGACAACATGACGAGCCGCTGCCGCATCTTCTTGCGCTCCTCATCTGTCGTTATGCTGAATCCAGGATATGCATTCCCGACAATGGATATAAAATCATCCAGGTCGCTCAGTGGTATTTTCTTGATCTTGCTTGACATGATCTTCCTCTTCATATTTGCCGCACTACAAAGTCGCCGCGAAATCTCCCAGGTCACTGTGAAGGGCGATTGAGTCAACTTTGATGCTCGGGTCGATCCGTGTTATCAGGTCCCGAAGAATCTTGCTGGGTCCGATCTCCAGAAATAATTTGTTCTCCGTCTTAAGATTATTGATCGCATCAACCCAGTTCACGCGGGAAAGCATCTGCCGTTTCAGCGAATCTTTGATTTTAACCGGTGCTTCAAGAATACTCTGGTCAACAACCGAGTAGAACTTACGCTGCGGCTTCTTGAATTCAACACCGTCCAGGTATGTAGCGAACTCTGCAGCAGCGTCTTCCAGATAAGGACTATGCCATGCTCCTCCGATACCGAGTGGAATGGCGCGCCCGTGTTTTTCTGCTACACTTTGCGCGACTTTCTGTATCGCCGCCTGGGAACCTGAAACAACGATCTGATTCGGGGCGTTGATGTTGGCCACAACAACCGGTTCTGAAATCTCTTCCGTTGCTTGCTGGCACATTTTCTCAAGGTCGGACAGACCAATGTTCAATACCGCCATCATCGCGCCTTGCCCCCCGCCGGCCTCCATGACTTCACCGCGCTTCATTATCATTTTGACTCCATCATTCAAAGATGTGATACCTGTGTAGACGATAGCCGTTGCCTCCCCGAGACTGTGACCTAGCGACACCTTTCCCTCCACACCGAGATCTTTGAGAACCTCAGCATACGCGAGTGAGATGACGCTTATTGCGGGCTGTGCGATACTGGTACGACCTGCAGTGGCGTTGGACTTATCACCCCAGAGGTACTCTGTCAAATCATATCCCAGTATCTCACTACACTCATCCACAAGGTTCCTGGCCATGGAATATTTTGCACAAAGTTCCTTGCCAATACCGGAACGGAATGCACCCTGGCCATCAAATGCGAAAATGATATCTTTCATAATACCTCCTGGCATCACTGATTGGCGATGATCACAATGCCTGTTGCCAAGTCAGTTGTATGACTTATGCTGACGAAGATACTATTTGCGCCCAGTGATTCAGTGATTTCTTTTGCCCTGCCGGCTAACTTTATGTACGGCGCTCCGGATGGTTCATTCAGTACAATGACATCACTGAACGTGACGCCACGACGCCACCCGCTCTTTATCGCCTTGAAAAATGCCTCCTTTACTGCGAACCTACCAGCCAGCTCTTGATAACGGAACTCACCCTTTGGATTCGTCTTTATTTCCTCGGGAGTGTATATTCTTTTCAGAAAATTCTTTCTCTTATTTACTGCCGACTTGATCCTCTCTACTTCCACGATGTCTATGCCAATACCGATTATTGGCATATCAATCTTTTTCCTCCACAATACCTGTCATAGCCGGGCATTTGATGAAAACCCGCTGATACTGCCGACCGATGGTCGCCTCTTCCACGTAGTATCCACCGATTTCAATACGATATTCCCCTATCGTCCCCACCAAAATGCCCCGGTCACTCTCATACCAGCGCACCGCACGTTTTTTCATGTTTACCGCGCAAATAATATTCAACTCGCCCGGGATTGTCGACATCAGGTCAGTGTTTGACGGTACAACTGTTGCGGGGCTCTTACCAAACATCGTATGCGAATGAAAGTCACCAACGAATTCGAGTCCCTGTCCTTGAGAAACCTTGCTGAGAATATCGTTGATCCTGGTAACCCTGTCCATATCAACCGTAGCATGTACATAACCACTCTCTGCCGTCTGGTAAGGAATAGCATATTCAACCATATATTTGTTCTCACCCTTGAAGCCCACAAGATAGCCGATCGTCTCCTTTCTGAAAACCTCAACCGACGATGAAACAATTGTCAGAAATGCCGGGAAACTCAAGAAAGCAGTCACCGGTTCTTCTTTTATCTCTTTTTTATGTTTTCTTTTCTTCTTGTCTTTTGAAGCCATCAATGAATCTCCTTATGCGCATTAGACATTTTTCCTTGCCTATGATTTCCATTGTCTCAAAGAGCCCAGGACCACCCTGCTTGCCGGTAACAGAAAAACGCAATGGATGAATTATTTGGCGTGCTTTGATTTTGCTGGCATCAGCAAAATCTCGAACGCTTTCTTCGATTTCCTGGGCAGTATATTTGTCTATCTTTTCGAGATGCGGGAGAAAAGCACGCAGCAAAGTGAGCGTCTCCGTGGTATGATGTTTGCTCAAACCATCTTCATCAAAGTCAAAATCATCAACAAAGAAATAAGCTGCCGCTTCTCTGAAATCTACCAGAGTTTTCAAGCGTAATTTTACCAGCCCACAAACCTTTGTCAGATATCCCTTCTTTTCTTCTATCTCATCTGCACTCAAGAAACCCGATTTTAGAATAGCCGGGCGTAACTGCTCACACAGGTCCTCGTCTGACATCGCGTAGATATACTGTCCATTCATCCACTCCAACTTCTGTTCATCGAATACTGCGTTCGATGAACTTATGCGGTCCAAGCTAAAGGATTTAATAATATCATCGGTGCTCATTACTTCCCTGTCATCTCCGGGTGACCATCCCAGCAATGCGAGGTAGTTCAAAACGGCGCCGGAGATGTAGCCTTTCTCTTTATAACTCATTAAAGACGCTGCACCATGCCGTTTTGACAACTTGCTTTTATCTTCGCCGAGAATTAGCGGCAGGTGTGCAAACTCCGGAAGAGGCAAACCTAGAGCATTGTAAAGCAGTATCTGTTTGGGGGTGTTTGTGATATGGTCGACCGCGCGGATCACATGAGTAATGCCCATTTCATGGTCGTCAACAACACACGCCAGATTGTAGGTCGGGATACCATTTGAACGCATGATCACAAGATCTTCAATGTCCCGGGCTTCCCGTTTTATTTCATGATGGACAATATCGTTGAAAGACACCGTTTCATCGGGGACCAAAAAGCGAACGACTCTGGGTATTTTCTGCTTCTCCTTATCAGAACGTTCGGCTGGAGAGAGGTGCAGACACCTTCGATCATACTGCCAATCTTCTTTCCGTTTGTAGGCAGCCTGTTTTTCTCGTTCAAGGTCTTCAGGGTCACAGTAACAATGATAGGCTCTACCGTCGTCGAGCAACGACTGCACGTATTTCTCGTAGATCGATATTCTTTCTGACTGGAAAAAGGGACCCTCGTCCCAATCGATGCCCAGCCATTTCAACCCGTCAAGAATAACACTGATCATTTTTTCTGACGAACGGACGACATCGGTATCCTCAACACGCAGGATAAACTTGCCTCCATGGTGCCGGGCAAAAAGCCAATTATACAATGCCGTACGGGCACTACCGACGTGGAAAAAACCGGTAGGGCTTGGTGCTATTCTGACCCTCATTTCTTTTGTCATACTATATCCCGTTCCTTTTATCGCTGTAATCTTATTTTGGTATCACTGTAATCTACCCCGCACTTTTGTGGTCACAATAAGGCTCTATTGAATTCTTCTTTTCAATTGACCGAACGCTTCTTTGCCGTAGTGCCATCACCGTAATCTATCCCGCACCTTTCGGGGCATAACAAGGCTGTACAATAGCCGTCTTTTCAATTGACCCAATGCTTTCCCGTGCTGCTTCAATCTTTTCTCTCTTATATTGCATCCTTCCGCGCCTTGTATGCTTCATAATATAAAAGCTCCCACACTTTTCCTCCGCGATTATGTTCACCGAATCGCCTCTTGAGATTGTTGGAATAACCAACATAGATTTCGTTATCTTTGCATTTCCTTAGAAGATACACGTAGTACATAATGCTTGCACCATGAAAAATCTCATATGCCCCGAAAGGTGCGGGACGGAGAGGGGGAGATTCGAACTCCCGTCCCATCTTTCGACGAGAAACCGCTTAGCAAGCGGGTGCCTTCGACCGCTCGGCCACCTCTCCATCAACGATTGTTACCACACACCCCGAAAGGTGTGGAACACAACAAGGCTATGCTCAATCCGGCGCCTCAAACCTATCACACAAATTCCGAAAAACCATCGCTGTAATCATTTCGAGCCAAGCTCGAACGGAGAGCGGGGGATTCGAACCCCCATGGGATTGCTCCCGGCGGATTTCAAGTCCGCTGCCTTACCAGTTAGGACTAGCTCTCCAATGCAGCAGTATCATCATAATCTAAGATACTATTCTATGATTATACACGGCAAGTAATGCTTGTCAACTTTGTAAGCTTGACGATGGGTAAATGCTAAGTATAATCAATAAGATTTAGGATTTCGAAATTCGTGCTTCTTATTTGAGCAAGCTCGACAGGGCTTGCTATTGGGGGATCGTTCAATGGTAGGACGGTTGACTCTGGATCAACTAATCGGGGTTCGACTCCCTGTCCCCCAGTATCTGAAAACAAGGCTCGGGGCCGCGTACGGCCCCGAGCCCGTGCTTTTTATGAAACGTATAGGCCAGTTTTAATTGAGCTTTATGATCTTCCTGGTTGTCTGCTGCCCGCCGGCCTTGATATCCGCAAAATAAATACCCTGCGGAATCTTGTAGTCAGTCTGCCAGATAACACTACCTTGCCCGGCAATCTCCTCAACAAGCGAACCGGTAACGTCGTAAATCCTTATGTTCATATTATCGGTGGACCGTGACGAGAAACTGACAGAACCGTGAAATGGATTCGGAGAAACGGTAATATTGGTAACCAGGTTCTCCGTAACCTCACTCACACCAACCGGCGCGCTCACCTCGTTACTCAAACGCGACTCGGTCACTGCATGTATCTGAGCAGTAACACAATAATAGTAGTCACCCGTACCCGGAACATCAGCGTAGACAAGTTCTGCAACAACTTCTTCATTAATCTTGTCATAAGGACCGCCGCTAACATCGCTGCGGTACACATTGTAGCCAGCAATATCCGGTTCAGCGTTCGCGTCCCAGGACAACGAAACCGTGTCACCACTCACATCTGCAACGAGATTCTCAGGCGGCAGCGGGTGTACCCATCCGGTATTCCAGTTATCATGGAAGAACGTGCCCCAATCAACAAGGTAATTCCTCAATGACACGCCCTCAATGGTCCACAGATTCACCGTTCCATCGGCGACCAGCAGAGCGATTTCTATATCACCATCCGCATCGACGTCCGCGACCGAAGCACTGTTCACATAGACGTTTGTCGCAGTTTGAATTGGCCAATCATCCACGACTGTTCCGTCTCCATGAAAAGCCAGAAGATAGCCAGGATTGACGTTCTCACCAACGATCACTTCACGGTCGCCATCATCGTCAAGATCAAAGACAATTGGTGAGCACTCATTATTGTAAACTTCAACCGGCCATCCGCCGACTTGCCCACCAGTATGATGCCGAGCAAGGAAGCCGTTATAGCTCTCATGCCCGCCGCCGAATATCTCATAATCACCGTCGCCATCAATATCTCCGGTGACCGGCGTAACATATGACTGGGGTCCGGGGTATGCTTTTGGCCAGCCGGCATAGCCCGACCCGTCATACTGCCAAACTTTTACTGAATCACAATAATCGGTATAAGTGGCCACCAGAACATCACCGTTACCATCGCCGGTAATATCACAGAGCACGGGCTGGGCATAGCTTATCCCGCCGCCAATAACACCGCCTGCAATATTGAGCTTTGGCCATCCTGGTTCATCATTACCGTCTTTGTCCCACACATAGACGGAATTAAAAGAGACCGCACATATTTCAATAACACCGTCATTGTCAATATCACCGACTGAAGGTGTTGAGACGCACATGTAATCAACCACTTTGGGCCAGCCGGCAAACGGCGTGCCATCGTGATGGAACACACGTACGCGTCCTTCAGGATAATATCTCTGGCCGAGGATGACCTCGAGGTCACCATCTCCGTCAATATCAAAAATGACGGCGGATTTGAAGCCACTGGTTTCGCCGACTATCTGAGGCCAGCCAGGTACGTTCGTGCCGTCATTGTGCCAAGCATACAATGTATTCGCCCGGCCCGGAACGATGATCTCCAAACCGGGAAAACTCGTATCTATGTCAGCAACTGCAGCCTTGGTTTGGATCTCTTCAATCCCGGTCTTTGGCCAACCCGTCAAGAGATTCCCCTGGTAATCCCAGATGTAGAATGCATTCGAAGTCGTACCCGTCAAGACCTCGCAATACCCGTCTTCATTAATATCCGCGAGGACAACACCGCTCGGTGCAAAGAAAGCGGCGGCCGGCATTTGTTTTGGCCACCCGGGCATCTGTTCTGGCGGCGTCCGCGCCGGGTATGTTTTATGATGAGACTGTTCACCGATCGTATAGGAATCATCGAGGTTTGTCCTGCTGATGTCGGCTTGTGTTGTCGAGAATACCAACAACAAAGACATTATAACTATACTCACTGGTTCCTCCCAGATGCCGGAGGGGGGATTTGAACCCCCATGCCCGAAGGCCTACGCCCCTCAAACGTATGTGTCTGCCAATTCCACCACCCCGGCAGTTGATGTTTGAATGTTAATAATACACATAAATCAGGCATTGTCAATTGTCTCCGGGAAAGAACCTGCAGCCTGCAGCAGAACAGGCGATGTTAAACAAACACTTGAATTCTAGCCTATTTATCCTATAATCACCATATGGTCAAGGTTATCGCAAGCCGAGATAAGAGAATCCCTCAAGGCGCAAGACTAACAACGATTAATGGCCATAAAATTGAAGACTTCCTCGAATTCCAGTTCTACAATGACTCCGATACGACCCGTCACATCGTGTTGGAGTACAATAGCACTCGAAAGAAGGTAACATACAGGCGGTGTCAGGAAATACCAGTTACGCTTGATACGCCACGCTACAGAGTGTGCACGAACAATTGCCATTTCTGTTTCATCAAGGGTCTGCCAGGATCTTTAAGAAAGGAACTCTACTTTAAGGACGATGACTACCGGCTTTCTTTCGTGTTCGGTAATTTCCTGAGCCTGACCAATATCAAACGCTCGGATATCTCAAGAATCGCTCGACTCAAACTTTCTCCACTCTATGTATCAGTGCATACTACAGACCCAGAATTGCGTGCCAGGCTCTTCAAGAATGAGAGAGCAGCCATGATCACGGAGCAATTGAAAGCACTTGGGAGTCATGGTGTGAAATTGCACTGCCAGATCGTAGTAATCCCTGGAATTACCGATGGAAGAAGTCTTCTCAAAACCATAGCTGAACTGTGGCAATTGTATCCGGCGGTCGCTTCGATCGGAATTGTACCGGTAGGAAAAACCAAATACATGAAAGGAATTCCACTTGTTTCGAAAAAAGAGAGCCGGTCGATCTTGAAAATTGTAAATATGTTACACCAGTATTTCCGGGGAATCACCCATCGCGGACTTGTGTACCTGGCAGACGAGTTTTACCTGAAGGCAGGTTATCCGATACCAGAAAGAGAATACTATGATGACTACCCTCAATACGAGAATGGAATCGGCATGGTCAGATCTTTCCTCGAAGAAATGAAGGGGATCAGAAGGCTCAAGAAATCGAAGGGCAGACATCTGATCCTGACCGGTGTCTCCGCCTATCCATATCTGGAGCGACTCAAAACTCGACTGGCCCCTGGCATCCGCATAGAAATCAACCCTGTCACAAACAGATTTCTCGGAAAAACCGTAACCGTTTCTGGACTGCTGTGTGCGGGTGATATAAACCGGCATATATCGGCTCATGGAAGTAAATTTGATCGCATAATCCTACCCCCAAATTGCGTAAACGACAAAGGTCAGTTTCTGGACGGCAAAACAATCACTGATAAACGCGCTTTCATATCTCCGAAGAGCCTGAAGGAGTTGATCTCGTGCCTATAATAGCAATAGTCGGACGGAAGAATGTAGGGAAATCCACGATTTTCAACCGGTTAACCGGCATGCGGTACAGTATCGTTTACAAGGAGCCGGGTGTCACCCGGGACCGTGTCTACGGCGAAGTTCAGTGGTGTGGCCGTTCGTTTGGGCTGATCGACACAGGCGGTTTCTTCCCCGATGAAGATTTTCCTCTCGCCACGAGCATACAAAATCAAATCGAAACTGCCCTTGAGGAAGCGGACATCATTTACTTCGTCGTTGACGGACGAAGTGGACTCAAGCCGATAGACGAAGAGATCAGCAGTGAATTAAGAAAAGTAAACAAACCGATCTTCCTTCTGGTCAATAAGATCGACGACAGGAAAATCAAACACAACGCCGCTGAATTCTACAGGCTAGGCCACAAGAAAATGTTCGTAGTGTCAGCCGAAGGAGGGATCGGGTTCGGAGACGTGCTGGAAGCCACCTTGAAACAGCTTCCTGCACCGCCAATATCAAAAAAGACGTCTTGCGTCAGGTTATTGATCATGGGAAGACCGAATTCCGGTAAATCGACCTTGCTCAACGCATTTCTGAGAAAAGAAAGAGCAATTGTCGATGTCAAACCGGGCACGACCAGAGATCCGGTCAATGCAAGAATTACCTTTAATGGAAATGACGTGGAAATAATCGACACAGCAGGCATCAGAAAACGCTCACGCATCAAAGAACCAATCGAATTCTATTCGGTAATGCGTGCTATCAATATGATCGAGCAAACTGATATCACGATTTTGATCTTCGACACTACGACAGGCATCGTCGATCAGGACCAAAGAATCGCGGAGCTGGTTCTCTCCAAGGCAAAAGGGTTGATAATAGCACCCAACAAAATCGATCTTATCGAACCCAATGAACAGCGGAAAATAATCCCCTCCACAATCAGGTCCATGCCCTACCTTGATTTCGTACCAGTGATCCCAATATCAGCAAAGACGCGTGCGAACGTCCCAGCGCTCATGCAAAAAGTCATGGATATGTACGAAGAAAGCAATAAAATAGCAGAACAGGGCACGCTCGACGACATTACCAAAGTGCTCAAGCCACCGCCAAGGGGCGAGATATTCATGCTCAGGCAGGTAGGTCATCGGCCGCCGGTGTTTCAGGTTACTCTCTCTTCACCAGCAAAAGAAAGTTATATAAAATACTTGAGACACGTGATAAGAAATTATCTTGGTTTTGCTGGCATACCGGTGCTCATAAGAACAAAGATCAGAAAGAAGTACAGGAGGAGATAAATTGATGGTGAAGTATTTTCTTTCGTTCCTGATCGGTCTGCTTTTTGGTATCGTGCCCTTCTCATACATGCTCGGGATGTTGCGTGGAGTGGACATTAGAAAAACGGGCAGCGGAAACATCGGCGCCACAAATCTGGGGCGTAATCTTGGGTTCCCATTCTTCGTATTGGGATTCCTGCTCGATGCCCTAAAAGGTGTAGTACCGGTTATCCTCAGCCAGTCGCTTCTTGATACCGGTACATTTGCCGGCGCCGGCGCGATACTCGGTCATATCTTCAACCCGTTCTTCGGTTTTCGAGGCGGTAAAGGGGTCGCTACGACAATCGGAGTTGCGGTATCTCTTGCAGCAAAATCATTTGGCCTCTCGCTCGGTATCTGGCTGCTGGTCTATCTTACTACAATGCTCGTATCGCTTGCCTCCCTGTGTTTTGCTGTCGCACTACCACTTTTTTCGTTCATCCTGCACGACGGAGCAGTAGCTGACCGTTTGCTTTTTATCCTTGTCGCCATCATGGTGTTCTTCGCACATCGACATAACATCGAACGTCTCCTTCGGGGTAGAGAACCCAAGACTGTACTATGGAGGAGAAAGTGAGGATCGGCATCTTGGGTTGCGGTAACTGGGGATCGGTATTCGGCATAATGCAGTACCTGAAAGGACACGAGATAAGAGTATGGGAATACAATAAAGAACGCGCCCGCCACGTTAGCACAACAAGAAATAACGAACCCTTCTTGACTGGCTACAGAATACCCGACAAGATCCAGGTCCACTGGGAACTCGAGAAAGCAGTCACCGAAGCTGATCTCATCGTTTTTGCAGTACCTTCGCAAGTGTTGAGAAGTGTTGTCTCAGCATTGAAGAAACTCGAACCCGACAACAAATATTATCTGAGCTTGACTAAAGGCATTGAGATCAGCACGTTGCTTCGCCCATCTGAGGTAATCGGAGAATTAGCCAATGCAAAGGGTAATGTCTACGTGCTTTCGGGGCCGTGTATCGCCAACGAAATCATAAGAAAAGAACCTACTGCGGTCGTGGTGGTCGGAGAAAAAATGGAGGGAACAAAAAAGCTGCAGGAGGAACTATCGACCGATTACTTCCGTATATATCAAAGTGATGATATCATAGGTGTCGAATTGGGCGCAGCGGTCAAGAACGTTGTAGCCATAGCATGCGGTATTATCGACAGCCTGGGTTTTGGCTCCAATGCTAAGGGAGCTCTAATAACGAGAGGCATCGTTGAAATACAGCGTTTCGGCATCGCGATGGGAGCAAAAGAAAAGACCTTCTGGGGTCTTTCTGGAGTCGGCGATCTGGTAACTACAGCGTTCAGCGAGGAATCACGGAATCATACCCTTGGCAGGAAGATCGGTGAGGGTAAGAATCTTGCACAGGCGACCAGTGAAATGGTCATGATCGCCGAGGGTGCTCCGACCGCCAAGGCGGTAATAAAACTTTCTACCCGGCACAACATCGAAATGCCGATTTGTGAAGCTGTGCATAAGATACTATATGAAGACGAAAAGCCGCAAACTGCGATCGGCAGTTTAATGCGAAGACCTTTAAAGAATGAGTAATTCAGTGTATAGATTAAAGGAGGAACATGGCTGAAAAAGAATTCTACTCAATCAAGGAAGTGGCTGATTTGCTTGAATTGAAACCGTATGTATTAAGGTATTGGGAAAAAGAATTCTCCATACTGCGGCCCAAACGAAACCGGGTCGGACGCCGCTACTACACAAAAAAAGACGTGGATATTGTGCGTATGATAAAAAATATCCTTCACGAGCAGGGTTATACAATCGCTGGGGCAAAAAAGAAGATCATACAGATAATCGAAGGACCTGAGCAATTATCGCTCCCGTTGAAGAATAGAAATAAATTTCTCCGCGAACTAAAGGATGAACTGACTAAAATAGGAAATCTCTTGAAATAACCGTATTATTCAATTCCTCGAGCAAGTCACTCTTCAGTCAATGTAGTCAGTTTCTGCATCGCCCTGTTTTTCATGAGATGAGATTCGGCGATCATGTTTGCACGTAAGTAGTACTCCTTGCCTTTAGCAATATCACCGATGGCCACCGAGGCATCACCAGCAAGCATCAGAGCTTCGGCTGCGTCTTCCCTATTCTGCGTATATAACTCACATGCCCGCAAGTAGTTCGTTCGAGCATCCAAAAATTCTTCTGATTCAAAGAACAAATTTCCGATTTCCATATACACATCGGCACGTTCCCCCACTTCATTGATGAGATCAAGGAGAATGTTCGTAGCGGAGATGTAATCACCTTCATTCTTCAGCGCATGGGATTTCAGCATAACCGCATCAATTCTATAGGCTGATCGGGGATACACGTCAATCAACCTATCCGTCATCGCAATTGACTCCTGGTTACGCCCCAGCTGACTATAGAGCCCGGCAATCTTCAGTATTGCGTTCTCCCGGTATGTATCAGATTCAAGGAGAAGATTATAGTAATAAAGTGCTGAATCATATCTCATCTCATCAGCCCACAAAGCGCCAAGTTCATTGGCTGCATAAAGACGGTACTCGGCAGCGTTTTCATTATTCAACAAGGAACGTAGTGAAACAAATAATTCGGTCTTGTCGTTCACGGCGCGAGTCACCTGTATTCTCTGCATCAATGCCTCTACCTCGATCGCCTGATTCTTATAATCCTCGATGATTCTATCCAGTTCATGAATGCTCTGGTAATATTCTCCTCTTTCATAGTTTATTTTGGCAATACGTAATCTCACTCTGTCGACCAGAATTGACTTCGGATTTTCCCTGACGTGCTTTCTCAATGCATCAAGCAGCGATGGATAATACCCCAGATTGTATTCAGTCTCATAAATCCTCAAACTCACCTCGGCCGATATTCGCTCAGAAGGGAAATGTTCCGCAACACGATTGTATGCACTCAGGGCGTTCGAATATTCACGCATATTGAAATATGAATCACCCATGCCCTGAAGCGCAGAGGCGACGTAAGGTGATAGCGGGAATGAATCAACCAATACCTTCCAGAACTGTACTGCGTTTCTGTATTCCTTACGCTTGAAGTTAATCGAAGCCAATATATATAAAGTCCGATCCGCATACATGGATTTCGGAAAAGCCTCTTGATGACGCAGCAACTTCTCCTCTGCTTTACCCCATAGGCCTAAGAAATACTCGGTCCTGCCTTTGTAGAAAAGAAATGCGTCAACCGTATCTGACAAATCTTTCAAATAAGTCCTCGCCGAATCATATTTTGCCTCTTCATTCAGTATTTTGCCCATCAGGAATTTGGCATTATCATCGGATGTTATCTCCAGATATTCTCGGAGGTACTGCTTCGCCTTACGCAATTCCTGAAGCAATGCAAGTTCCCTGCCAGCTTCGAGAAGCCCCCATTGAACAAGCATTTCATCACCGCTGTGATCAATGACGCTGTCAAGCAGAGATAGACTCTCCTTGTACCTACCCATTCTTGCATAGGTGAGCGCCATGCCTATCTCACGGTAGCCCCCAAAACCTTCAACCTGTTTGTACAAATCAATAGCTTCATCATATCTCTTTTCGGCATGCCTTTTGCGCGCTTCGCTTAACATCCCGTAATTCGAAATGTAATCAAATATACGCTGGCGTTCAGCAGTATCGGGGATCCTACTCAAAAGACTCATTGCACCATCAAGATTGCCCTGCTTCAAATGGATAAGAATGAGGTAATAGTAAGCCTGCCAAACATCATGTCGGTACTCAATAAATTCTTCGAAACAACCTACCGATCGATCATACTCACCTAACCGGTAGTAAGCGATGCCGAGATAATAGTGCGCATCAGGCATCACACGCTTGACACCTTCAAGCAGGTCGATGCTTTCCTTAATCTGCCCCTGGGCGAGACGACTGCGTCCGACCGTGAATTGGTTGGCATAATTGGGTGTTGTGGCCATCTCTATTTCATAGAACCTCAATTCGTCTTGCGCTTCTCCCGCCACAAGACTACAAATGAGCAAGAGGCTGCTCACCAGGAAGTTCCTACTCAAGAGGAACCTCCTCGGTGTATATTCCCTTCAACCGTCGCGATTCGGCATCGAACAGGAACTGTATTTGATAACCGGCATACACAGGGTGTTCCCTTATTCTCGCGAAGTACCTCAACACCATCATTCCACTTTCCGTGTCCAGCGCAGCATACTTGAACCTGTAGCCCATATGAGGTATGGCATAAAATCTCTCATTTATCAACTCCAGTATCCCAAAATTATTGTCGACCAATCCTTTCAGGTATTCGACAGTTTCGCGATGTTCTCTGCCGTCACCCAGGAACAGAAGATGTCCACGATATGACCCCTTTGTTACAATACTGAAATCTCCTTCATGTAATAAGGCAAACTCATCTCTCTTCTTGCACGATATAGAAGTAACAAACAGAAGAATGCTGGATATGAAAGCGATATTCTTTTTCACACTGATCTTATTCTGCCCTTGGATGAGCCTTAGCGTATATATCTTTCAAGCGCTTTGTGGTAAGGTGTGTGTAAATTTGTACGGTGGAGAGTGATACGTGCCCCAGTAACTCCTGTACTGCCCTCAGATCGGCACCGCGCTCAAGTAGATGCGTTGCGAAGGTATGTCTGAGTATGTGTGGGTTCGTTCCTGAGGCTCGTGCAACTTTCATAAGGTGTTTCCGTACGATGCGCTGCAAGGAACGATTCGACAGCCGTCCTCCCCGGCAGTTAAGGAAGAGCGCTTTCCGAGCATTCTCCCCAGCCGGCTGCTTACGAGAACCCAGATACGCTACTATCGCCGCCCGTGCTTTCCGGCCCATGGGCAGAATCCGTTCCTTACCACCCTTTCCCATGACACGCACCTCATCTTTTTGCAGATCGACATCATCGACATTCAATCCAGTAAGTTCGCTTGCCCGCAGACCGCACGAATAAAGCAACTCCATCATCGCGTAATCTCTCGGGTCATCTATCTTGAGACCTTCTTCAATCTGTTCGTAGGTGAGAAATCCCGGCAGATGTTTCTTCTTCTTTGGCGTTCTTATCACGTCTGCCGGGTTATCGGATACGAATCCCATTCTCTTCAATGCTTTGAAATATGACTTCAGACTTGACAATTTTCTTGCCACCGTTGTTGTATCGAGACCATATTTCATTAGAAAAGCAATAAAGTATGATATAATAGTACTATCTACTGCCGAGATGTCTTCTTCACTCAGAAATTCAAAAAATGACTCGATATCCTTCCGATAGGCCCTTATCGTGTGTTCTGAATAGTTCTTCTCTTTACGTAGATAATCTATGAAAAGGGGTATTTTGTCCAACAGAAATGCTGTATCCATGATTCAACAGCTAATTTTACCACTCATTCAGCTGATGTCAAGAAGCGCCTGGAACACTCGATCAAGGTCCGCCGGTTCGAGCATCTGCCGATTACTCGTTCCTACTTGTATTTTGACATTTCCTTCTTGAGTTGTTCAATTCTAACAACCGGCATCGGGTCGATACCCTGCTCGATTGCCAGGTAATAACTGATAAAATCACCCAGCATAATGGTCCAGAATATGTGCTGCAAGGCGTCATTTCCCCTGGGTTCGACATCGTTGATCGCAGAGATCTCGCTACTGACCAGAGATTTCAACAGCCTTCTCCTCAGCTTGTTTCGTGGATGCGCCCCGGGATCATTGAGAAAAACAATTGTGATATACTTATTTAAGAATGCAGGTCTACCCAAACCTACAATTTCGTTATGATTCATTTCCGGTATTACGTTGAAGTGAGCAAGCACCTTTGCATTCTCATTCAACTGACAGCGCCAGCGATTTGCCACGGGCATGAACTTCGCCGAGTCGGAATAGATGACAGGCAATTTATCGTGAAATTTGACCGCCATCTTTTTTGCCATTTGTTCAATGCCGTCTCTTTCACTCACGAGGAATTTTGATAGAGAGATCAAATTTTTCCGGGGGTCAACCTTGGTGAGACCCACCTGGTGTATTATGATGGGAAGAGGTGTGAATAAATACCCCAGCGCCCCGCGCGGCGGCAATCCCCCAGGTACCCGGATCTTTCTAAGTGCCTTCTTCTTGAGCAATTTGCCGTTCGAAGAAATCACCACCGTGTCAGTTTTTCGCCGCAGCAGCTGCTGGAAATTACTGAGTGTTTCTTCTGTATTACCCGAATAACTCACAAGAATCGCAAGTGTCTTACTATCGATAAACTTGGGTATATTGTAATCTTTGTTTGAAATTATCATAAGCTCCAGGTACAGCGCAGACAGTATCTCGCCGCTGATTCCCGATCCTCCCATCCCGCATATCAGAACCTTATCATATTTTTTTCTGCCGAATGACTCTTCGGGCACAAGCCTTATAGTCTCCGATATCTGTTCGGGTAAAGAGTATATTATTGCACGCATCATTTTATGCCCCCAATACCTGGAAACCTCTTGGCTATCATGCGATTGAGAAACTTCTGTACCTCACTTGCGCATCGAAAGTTGAGCGCCCTTTCTGCGATCTTTTCGCATTCCGGAACGGTGAGCGCCCGCAAGACCATTTTTGCTTTGGGTATTGCTACCGGGCTCATCGACAATTCATCAATGCCCAATCCAACAAGCAAGGGAATTGCCAGGGGATCGGCCGCAAGTTCACCGCACAGACCCACCCATATGTGAGACTTGTGGCCGGCATCGATCACTTGTTTAATCAGACGCAGCACCGCCGGATGAAAATGGTCGAATAGGTGACTCACCCTTTCGTTACCGCGATCGACCGCCAGAACGTATTGCGTCAGGTCGTTCGAACCGATGCTGAAAAAATCAACATGTGCCGCAAACTCGGTGCTCATGATCGCCGCGGAAGGAGTTTCGACCATGATACCTACCTGTATGTGGTCGTCGAAATCGACCTTCTCCTTTTTCAATTCTTCAGTAACCTCTTTGAAATAAGCATTCGCCTCCCTGATCTCCTCGTAGGTCGATATCATAGGATACATTACCCTTATGTTTCGATTAACCGAGGCACGTAGAATAGCCCGCAATTGTATTTTGAAGAAATCGAAATTATCGAGGCTGACCCTGATTGCTCGCCAGCCAAGAAAAGGATTCGCTTCGTGATAATCAGAAAATATCTTGTCGCCGCCGAGATCGTACGTCCTGATAATCACCGGGTCGGGCTTCATTTTTTTTGCCAGTTCATCGTAAACGCGGAATTGCTCTTCTTCGGAAGGGTTGCCGCGCCTTGTAAGGTAAAGAAATTCTGTTCGGAACAAACCAATCCCCATCGCACCTGACCTCTTTGCATGAGCATATTCTACGAAGAACTCGATATTGGCCGATATGTCAATTTGACGCCCATCACGCGTCTTCGCCGGCAACTCGCAAAACGGCGAGAGCATCTTCTGATACTCAATCTCCTTTTTTATCTCACCACGGTAGAACTGAATGCGCCCCGGAGTTGGGCTTTTAATGAGAATCCCGCGATTTCCGTCAAGTATTACCTTCTCTCCATTCTTTATCTTAGTGAGCAGATTCTCCACCCCGACAACAGCAGGTATCTCCAGAGCGCGCGCTGTGATCGCAGTATGTGATGTGCGCCCCCCAACCTCTATCGCAATGCCGAGAACATTGATGGGGTTTATCAATGCCGCATCGGACGGTGAAATATCGTGTGCAACCAGAACCGAACCTTGGGGAACATCAACAACAGAACTATGAGTCATACCGACGAGATTGCGTAATACACGTGTACCAACGTCCCAGATATCGGCAACCCGCTCCCTCAGGTATTGGTCTCGGCTTGCGCCAAGCTTTCTTGCATACTCATCGAGGACTTCATGATATATATACTCAGCATTGGTTTTTTCTGTTTTTATTCTCTCACTGACAGTTTCAATAATTTCACGGTCTTTGAGCATCAATATCTGCGCATCGAGAAATTGTGCAAAATCAACACCGATCTCTTCATTGATACGCTCCTTTATACTGCTCAGTTCCTTTTCAGTTTTTTTCAGCGCTTTGGCGAAGCGTTCAACTTCTGTCGCCAGATAGCGCACCGGTATCGGCGTCTGCAAGATCTTGACTTCTTTCGTCTCGTAAACAAAAACCACACCCTGACAAATGCCTTTCGAAACAGCAATGCCTTTCAATATTCTCTCTTTGGCCATCAGTCTTGTCCCTCCAAAATCTTCTTCAAAACCTCATAAGCCTCTTTCTCATCATCGCCCTCAGTGGTCAAAATCACGTTACTCCCCTTCTCGCAAGCTAGTGTGAGAATACCCATGATGCTCTTGCCGCTGACCTCCACTCCATCTTTTGTTATTGTTATATCGCTCTTGAATTTCTCGGCCTGCTTCACGAATCGTGAGGCCGGAAGAGCATGCAGACCATTTTCATTTAATATGGTAACTTTTTCTTTAATCATATACTACACCATACCTATTATCAGAACGACCAGCAGGACAGATACGATTATCATGACCGCAGAGTATCTCTTAACGAGCATTATCAAGAAGAGTGCCGTTAAAGGAAGAACGAGCAGGTAGTTGACCTCGACGGCGATCAGCGAGAGCAATAATCCACTGAGCAACGCACCAACTGCCTCGAATACCTGTCTGACAGTTTTGAATCGTCGCTTGTTCAGCAGATATATTACATCCCAACCCATACTGTACCCATCACTGATTCCCTTGATGCGATGGAACAGATGAAAAACGTTATAGACGACAAGAAATGTCAGCGGTCCTATGATCCCATAATGGACACCCAAGATCACGGCCGCGAGGAGCAATGCCGGGCGGAGCGTGCGCCAGAAGAGAAGATCACCTGCTGATGCAAAACTTGTTTGTGCAACCGAAATAAATTTCTTTATCTCTTCGGCAGAAGCCTTACCTTCATCGTATGCGCGCACGGTTGCGCCAACAATATAAGAAACCATGTACGGATGAGTATTGAACAGACCTTTTTGGGTCTTCATTATCTCGGCCCTCTTATCTTCATCAACGCCAACAAGCACACCCGATAAAAAACCCATGCTCTGCATCGAAGGAAAAGACCATGAGGTCTGGATGAACAAACTCTGGAAGAAAATCCTCAGAAGACGACCAAGGCTAAGCCGCATATGCCTCCAATCAACAAATAAACAGTTGTTTTGACTTTGACAAAGAGATAGAAACTATTCGCCAGTCCCAGACTTACACCGATGATCGCCATCGTTTCCGCATGGACCTGCGGAAACAAACCCGGAATTACAAACAGAGTTGAGAACACGAATATCGGGAGGAAAAGACACAGGCCCCGGCCAAATGCCGTCACCAGACCTGCGGTGTGGCAAATGTAGAGACTTTCTTCGTGATGAATGAAGCGAGCATACAATTTTTCATTGAATCGGCGCGCATATATCTCCAGCACACCACCTGCGATGCCCCCGGCAAGACCGAGAACCGCGGCAACGAACAAAGAATGGCCAAGTGTGTTATTACCCCTCAAGAGGAAGTAGCTGGTGACCGTTATAATTCCTGCAGCCTGTCCATCCGGCGGAACATCGCGCCCGATTGGCAGACCACCAAGAAATATCAATTGTATCATAGCGCCAAGAAAAATCCCGAACCAAACATCACCGAAAATGGCTCCGATGATGGTCCCGGTCATTATCGGCTGCGAAACGCCAAACTCACCCAGCGCATATTTATCAAGGATTATTACTGAACCCAGCAAACTCAACAGAACCGCATTCATGTATTACTATCTCCTTCTCTATATTTTGCGATACCGGTCATTTTATTCCAGCCAATTTCTTTACAACATCCACCGCAACCGAGTTTGGCAGTTGCTTTCCTGTAACCTTGATGCCAATGCTATGTAGATATACTACCGATTCGATATCATTGGGTGAGAGATATATGTATGGAGCTATTTCTCTCGTGCCTTCGTGATAACCCAATCCACCAACATTGACCTCAGGCACCCTGATTCCTTTGGCGACCAGCTCGGAAGCCTCTCCTACCGATTCAACAATTATCATTATGCGTCTCTTGTTTGTGTTGTTCATCCGCGTCGCGCACTCTTCTATGGTGTAGCAGCTGAATTCGATCCCTTCGGGAATCGCCAAGCGGTATGCATTGCAGGACCATTCATCACGGCTCAACCTATCCGATGCCAGGATTATGAAGTGAATACCCAGCGGTCTTGCCCAGCCGGCAATCACCTGGCCGTGGATCAATCGGTCATCAACTCTCAAGATCAACATTTAGTCCCAGAACTCCCATTTGACCGACACATCAAAATTCCTCGGCGCCATCGGATAAAAAGGCAGGTAAGCATACTCTTCATCAAAAATGTTGTTCAATCTCAGTACACAGGAAAGACCCATGAACTTGACCAAACCAGCCGCCGAAAAAACACTGTA
Source organism: candidate division WOR-3 bacterium (assembly GCA_029858255.1). Taxonomy (NCBI): domain Bacteria; kingdom Pseudomonadati; phylum Caldifarciminota; species Caldifarciminota bacterium. Next base: position 25,508 of record JAOUFJ010000021.1, read on the forward strand.
CCCTGAATACTCTGCGCCTGAAATGTCGTACCTCTCGTTGCTGTACTCTGCGCGCAGTACAATTCCAAAACCGAAACGCGGTGTCTCGCGTCTGAAGGCTGCAACCGCGCCGACGCCGAGGCGAGGAAAATAAACCACTGTATCCCCGCTCAAGATCATGTTACCGCTAAGACCGACCACGAATTCGTTCAACGTACTGCTGTCCGCGTTGTATGAACGCATCGGTAGGTTCACGTAACCCTCGAATCCGTTCATCTCCCATTTATCCACATTACCGTACCTGTAATAGTTTGGACTGTCGGAAAGTACCGTGATATAATCTGTGAACATGAGGCGATACGCATTGAGGATGAACTCATCGCTTCTGAACCCGACTTCCCCGCACCAGCAGTACTCAGGGTTCATAAACTCATTGCCGGCTATCGCGAGATATGGGTTCAGCGTGTCGAACGGCGCCGAAGTTTCCATATCCGAAGGGCTGCGAGCATCCCTCGAGAATGCGGCATAAACAGCCGCAGAACGCAATGCCTTGACTCCCAATTCAATCCTGGGGAATAAGAAAATATCATGGTAACTTGCACGTTCGAGTTTTCCCGCCGCACGTACAAAACCCCGGCCAAACGATTTCACCAATCTCACCCAGACGTCTAACCCATTCGAAATGGTTGGCAAATATGTTTCCCCTTCCATCAGGGTGAAAAATGTGCTCGCCCCGTAATCCAACACAACACCCAACAAAGTATCGCTGCCTTCCGACCTCGCCCCAAAATGATCTACTTGCACACCCCAGGTTCTGTCATATACTGTGTCACGGTAATCCATAGTCTGACGTTCATAGAATAGAGTGAGCATCTCATTGCCCAACTTGGTCGTTCCGCTGACATCGAGGAATTCGTCTTTCTGGCGGCCTTCGACCGGTACCGAGGTACTACCCGGGAACCCGTAGTCGTCGTTAGCGTAGAGAATATCAAAACGTAAAGGAATAAAATAGTCAACATAAATATTGGTATACACTGAAAGGATTTGAGCATCAGCATTCTCACGGTGACCGTTTGTCTTATGGTATGAACCGCTCAGATAGAATCCCAGATCATTTGTGATGCCGCGTGTCAGGTCAAAGCCATATGTATTGCTCTCGAAACTGCCGAACATGAAGTGAACAAGCGAGTATGGCCGTTCGTAACGGTTGATCTTAGACATGAAATTCATGCTGCTAAACTCGGCACCTGCAGTGGTTTGTCCGAATGACAATCTGTCAAAAAAATGAAGGGACAGCAAGCCTAGGTTGAAATTACCAAATGGATGAGTGTTGAGTGAGTGGCCGTTAACGCTGACATGCGTATATGATGGCTTTCGCCCCTTGTTCATGACGGCACTCAACATGCCATAACCATAAGACACCGGCGCGATCGGGAGATTCATTAATATATCGAGCGCCGTCTGCTCATGATACCTAACTGTTATCTCACCAACTGGATAGATTTCGCCAAAGGGTTCGACTACCTCCGGAATTTCATAAGTTATCACGGTATCAACTGCGGTTGAATCCCCATTGACTAGAAAAATAAGCATGAAAAACACTCATAAATTATAGTTTAAATATACTCAATGTCAATCCCGCTCCTATTGTATCGTTCGAATGATACAACTCTTGAAAACTCGGCAATTTTCTGTATAATGGTAAAAAATTAGGGAGGTTGCATGAAAACAAACCATGACTACGTTGAATTTACGGATCGATTTAGCGCCAATAATTACCACCCGCTACCCGTTGTGCTGACGCGCGGCAAAGGAATCTGGGTATGGGACGTCGAAGGTAAAAAGTATCTTGACATGCTCAGCGGTTATTCAGCCTTGAATCAAGGGCATTGTCACCCCAGAATTGTCAACGCATTGAAGAAACAGGCAGAGAAACTGACCCTCACGTCGCGCGCCTTTCATAACGACAGAATGGGTGAGTTTCTCAAGAAAATATGTGATCTGACAGGATATGAAAAGGCATTGCCCATGAATTCCGGTGCCGAGGCCGTAGAAACTGCTATCAAAGTAGCACGCAAGTGGGGATATAGCAAGAAGAAAGTGGCTGAAGACAAGGCAGAAATTGTAGTATGCGAGAACAATTTCCACGGTCGTACAACAACGATCGTTGGATTTTCTTCTGAAGCACAGTACCGCGCTGGATTCGGGCCTTTTGCACCGGGTTTCAGAATCATACCATACAATGACACAAAATCGCTCCAGCGAAACATCAACCAGAACACGATCGGGTTCATGGTTGAACCCATCCAGGGCGAGGGCGGCGTGATCGTACCTTCAGAGGGCTACCTGCGCAGATGTCGTGAAATCTGCAGCCAGCACAACGTTTTGCTCATTCTTGACGAGATCCAGACCGGGCTGGGCAGAACCGGCAAGCTTTTTGCCTACGAATACGAACAAATAAGACCCGACATCCTGATCATGGGCAAAGCCTTGAGCGGCGGGTTCTACCCAATTTCCGCAATTGCCTGTGATGACAGCATCATGGAGGTAATAAAGCCAGGTGATCACGGCTCTACGTTCGGCGGAAATCCGCTCGCTTCGGCAATCGGCCTTGCCGCGCTTGAAATAATCATCGAGGAAGATCTTGCCCAGCACGCCTATGATCTCGGTAACTGGTTCATGGATGAACTCAGGAAGATCAAAAACCCGTTGATCCGGGAAGTCCGCGGCAGGGGGTTATTGGTTGGTGTCGAACTGAGTGAAAAAGCAAGACCATATTGTGAGAGATTGATGGAACTGGGCATACTGGCAAAGGAGACTCACGAAAAGGTAGTTCGGTTCGCCCCGCCGCTGGTCATAACTAAGAAAGACCTGCAATGGGCATTAGAACATATTAGTAATGTTCTCTCTGTATAATTAGCAAAAAATCGTTCGCTTTAGTGATTCATCCGTATAATAAGGAGGTATCGTACATGAACGTACTGAGACTTTGTCGAATTCCTCTGTTCGCTGTCGCGATCTTCTTGTCGACTTGTGCCCCGGTGGTCTACTCACCCCATGCCCAGAATGAAATGGTTGCTCCATACAACCGCGCAGGCGAGAGTCATGAACTGGGGGCAACATCTGCCCTGAACTTTTGGTTCATTGCTCAGCACCAGGATACCATCTATCTGCGAACATATCCCATCGCTAGTTTCAGTCTCTTTCACAATGCGCAATATGGAATAGGAAATTTTGGTAGTATCGGAGGCATAGAATTGCTGGCTTTTCCTACGACCTGGTATGTTTCCGGCGGCGAAGGTTTTGTATTTGTTTTCAAGCCCTATTTGGGAATGCAATATGAAAGCGATAATCTCACTTTCCGTCTGAATTTGTCACCCATCAGCTTTGCCTTTGGTGTTGCAGGAGGCGAGTGGGATATGGGAGGTGATTTAAACCGCCTTACGCTTTATCAAGCGAGCCTACTGCTGCACAACCAGCAGCCTTCGAAACATACGTATTGGGTTGGGATTCGAAACTCACCGGCCGCGCTCGGCGGGCTATGTGGTTATCAATATTCTTTCACGAACAAATATGTTTTGCGTGCAGAATGCAGCCTTCTCACAAAACCGCCATTCTCTTTGACGTTAAGTAAGCAGGAACGCGACTCAATAAAAGGATACGTCCTGTACTTGACGGCTGGATTCTTTTTCAGGCTAAAATAGCCGCGCGATTGTCGGCTCATTCTATATAGTATACACCATCGTAAACGTATTTGACGGGACCTTCAAGGTACAGTTTATCCTTGATCGTAACGACCATCTCACCTCCCTTGGTTTTACAGGTCACGGGAGACTGGACCATAAATAGCTTCGTCGCTATATAAGCAGCAGCGAGAGTGCCGCTCCCGCAGGAAAGCGTCTCATCTTCGACCCCGCGCTCGTAGGTTCTGACGTGAAGACTGTCCTTATCGACTTTCACAAAATCAACGTTCGTACCTTCGGGTTTGAAGGTTTTATGATTACGAATGGCTTCACCTAATTTCTTCACGTCGACCTTCTTAAAATCATCCACGAAGATGATGCAGTGCGGAACGCCGACACGCAGGAAATTAGCATTGTATTTCTTCCGCGCAACCGTGAAACTGAAATTCAACTTCACGTCCACAGGCGGTGCAACTTCGATACTCACAGTATCTCCCCTGTAGTAGTAGCCTATAGGTCCGGAAGCTGAAGCGACTTTACCTTTATCTTTCAACAGCCCGAGCCGAAAAGCATAACTTACGACACAGCGAGCGCCGTTCAGGCAGGCAACTGCTTCACTTCCATCGCGGTTGAAATATCGCATCTCGAATGGATATTCAGCCGATTGCTCCAATAGTATTACGCCATCTGAACCAGCACCCAGCTGAGAATCAGCAAGGATTTTGACAAATTCAGGGATACTCTGATCAGTGACATTCACGGTCAAATAGCCATTCCGGTTATCTATTATCAGAAAATTGTTGCCGGTTCCTTCCATCTTGGTAAAGAAAATTGGTTTCATGATGCTCCTCTCATTATCTTCAAATAATTCACTGTATATACTACAAACGTAACGAACATAAATGGAACACTAAGGTAAACCAGGAAACTACCGACAGTCTTCCAACCCGCGGTAAACGCAAGGATCATCGCTCCAAAAATGAGCCCTGTTATTTTACCCAACATGTTCGATGGTTCGATGACCGATTTAATTTTCAACAGGAAATAGCTTCCGAGCAAAATGAGAAAATCTCTAAGCACGATAACAATAACTACCCAAAGAGGAATTGCTCCCACAAAGAGCAGTGTCCCAAGGACTACTGCCAAGAAGATCTTGTCACACAGCGGATCCAGGAAACGACCGAGTTTGGATTCCTGATGAAGTTTCCTGGCAAGGTAGCCATCGAGACCATCGGACAATAGCGAAATCAACATGATGATAAATGCGGTGAATCTATTTCCTGTGAGTATGAAATAAACAATGATGGGTAGCAGCATAAGACGTGAAATTGTGATGAAGTTGGAAATCGTTATACTATACTTCTTCATAAAAAGATATCTATGCCCTTTTTCTCTTCTTCAATATTTCATGGGCATGCTCGACAGTCTTTGTGGTGATATCCTTCCCCCCGAGCATGCGCGCGATCTCTAGTTCCCTCGTTTCACCGTCGAGTTTCGTAACACCCGAGTAAGTCGCGTCCCCTTTTATTTCTTTCTTGACCAATAGATGATTTTCCGCGAATGCCGGGATCTGTGGCAAATGCGTAATACATATTATCTGATGTGTCTTGCTTACCTTTGCTAGCATATCACCTACTGCTTCTGCGATTCTGCCACCAATTCCAATATCCACCTCGTCAAATATTACCGTAGGGATTTTGTCGACATCTGACAGCAATGTCTTCAGGCAAAGCGTAATTCTTGATATTTCACCACCCGACGCAACCTTTCTCAGCGGTTTCAGCTCCTCGCCAGGATTGGTTGAAATGTAGAACTCGACTTCATCCTTGCCGAATGGCCCTACATCGGTTTTATGAAACCTTATCTCAAAATCCGCCTTTTCCATCCCCAGGTGTTTCAACAGACCCATGATTTTTTTTCGCAAATCGCCCGCTGATTTATGCCGCTGCGCTGATAGATCACCCGCGAGTACCAGCACTTTCTTCTCAACATCTTTGATTTCCTTTCTCGTTTTCTCGATCTCTTCATCCCGGGTCTCGATCATCGAAAGTTCATCTTTCATCCTTTTAAGGTAACCGTGTATTTCGTCAACAGATTTACCGTATTTTTTCTTCATTCTGTTGATAGTCTCCAGTCGGCCGATCACGGTATCAAGCTTCTCCTGAGAGAATTCAATTTTCTCGGCATAACTGCTCATTACGCGATAGACGTCGTCGACAGTAGACAGTATCTCATTGACCACTTCACTATACTGTTTCAGTTGTTGGTCCAGCTCGGCAAGTTCCTCGAGCGATTTCTTTACTCTCGAGAGTTTCTCAACAACCGAATCATCCTGTTCATATAGATCATCGGCAAGCGTACTGACCAGAAGCGAACGTTTCTCGCTGGTCAGCAGCAAATTCTTCTCGATATCTAATTCTTCTTCCTCGTTCGGTCGAAGATTAGCCTTCTCAATTTCGTCAATCTGGAATTTTAGATAGTCTATGCGTTCATCCCTTGCTTCTACTTGCTCAAGCAGCATGTTCAATTTATTATGCAGACCACGGTAGTCCTCATAGTCATCATGATATTCTTTCCTCAATCCGTCTAAACCAGCATAGGCATCAAGCAATGCCAGATGATTCCGCCTGTCAAACAGTGACTGGTTTTCATGCTGTCCGATAAGGTCTACCATTTCCTGAGCGATATCCTGCAGGAAATTCAAACTCACCATGCGGTCGTTTACATACGAATTCTGGCGTTTACCCTTTTCAATGCTCCTTCGGATGATTATATCACTATCCGTTCCGATACCTGAATCTTCAAGTTTCTTTTTGATCGATGGCTTTATGTCAAAGACGCCGGTTATTTCGGCGCCCTTCTTGCCAGTTCGTATCGAGTCATCATCGATCCGGGCGCCGCAAAGGGACGCGATAGCGCTTACTATCATCGATTTACCCGCACCGGTTTCGCCTGTAATGACCGTGAGACCATCTTCGAGTTCCAGCGTAACATCTTCCATAAGGGCAAAATTCTTCACCCTCAGAAGTCTAAGCATCTTCTCTCCCGCCCCACTGCATTTTCTCGCGAAGCGTAGTAAAGAAAGTCGTGTGCAATGGTTTTATCAACTTCACGTGATAGTCTGCTTTTTCAAAGAAGATGCTGTGGCTCTTGCGCATCAACTTACATCTCTGGCCATCAGCGACCAGCACCGCACTGCCCTTTTTGCCGATCTGTATCTCTATCCGGTTCGACGCGGGCAGGACAAGCGGCCTCACCGACAAAGTGTGTGGTGCGATCGGCGTCATTATTATTGCTTCCGTGTCTGGAGGCAGGATCGGACCTCCAGTGGCAAGTGAATACGCGGTCGAGCCGGTCGGTGTCGCAATGATTATACCGTCGGCAATGAACCTGCACACGTACTCTTTATTGATCACTGCCGAGAATTCAACAACACGCCCGGGCACACGAGTACTGATTGTAAAATCATTCAAGGCATAGAATATTTTCCGGTCGAATACCGCCTTCATCACCATGCGTCTTTCAATAGAGAATTTTCTCTCCAGAATTTCGACAAGGGTATTCGGCAGCTCCCTGAAGGTGACATTTGTGAGAAAACCAAGACTGCCAATATTCACGCCGAGGATGGGAATTCCCTTGCGTCCATATGAATTCGCCGCAGCCAGCAGAGTACCATCACCGCCCAGGGCAATTATAAAATCGGGCTTTTCAGAAATCTTGAATCCTTTTGCGAGCAGGGCCTGCTCAGCTAACTCCAGATTCCTCTTGGCTTGCGGTTTATCCCTGTTAACGATGATTTTAGCTTTTTTCATTAGGCGCTCCAATAAAAAGATACCTGTACCGGCCACACAGGTCCTTTACAAAGCGAAACGACCCTATCTTATGATAATCCAGAAATCCTGCGAGCGTATCAACAGCTTCCTCGTCGATTTCAAAAACCATAACGCCATCGCCTTGCATATGATCCCGTCCCTCAAATATCAATCTCTGCGTGAACTCAGTGCCCCGGTGTCCGCCGTCAAGCGCGAGCATCGGTTCGAACTCTCTTACACTTTCAGGAAGATGGTCGATACGTGGTCGCGGTATGTAAGGTGGGTTCGAAACGATCAAGTCAAATTCACCTCTTATGCCGAAGTACGTACTGCATCGGATCAATCCAATCCTGTGCTCTAATGCACAGTCTCTAATGTTATGCCTGGCATTATCGATCGCCTCGCTCGATACATCAGTGGCAATGATATGTGCGTCAGGATAAAGCGAGGCGAGCGCGATGCTGATCGCTCCGCAGCCCGTTCCGATTTCAAGAATCCTCCCCGGGTCTCTACGCATACTTTTCTGGATGAGCTCAACCATATACTCAGTTTCTGCTCTTGGAATAAAAACACCGGCATCGATCCGCAGAGTATGATCTCTGAACTGCACAGTTCCTGTTATGTATTCGAGTGGCATTCCTTTTTTCAATTTCGCCAAACACGATAAGACGGCATTTCTGGCGCAAGCACTGACTTCATCAACCAAGTATAATTCATAAGGCCTGCGCCTCAGTATGCCCGCAATTATTTGTCCGGCATCATAAGAATCGGTCGATAATTCCCTGCTCACTGTTTTAATCAGCTCTCTCATATTCTTCCAGTTTGGAAAAGACCTCCTCCAGATCACCGTCCATCACATTTTCCAGATTGTATAGCGTTAGTCCAATGCGGTGATCAGTAACACGATTCTGCGGGAAGTTGTAGGTACGGATCTTCTCACTGCGGTCGCCGGTTCCGACCTGTTTCTGCCTTTGTTCATGGATCACGGCATCTCTCTTCTCCTGCTCCGCCTCTGCCAATCTTGCGCGGAGGATCTTCATGGCCTTCTCGCGGTTCTTGTGTTGAGACCGCTCATCCTGACAGACCACGACCATGCCAGTAGGCAAGTGAGTCAATCTCACTGCGGAAGATACCTTGTTGACATTCTGACCGCCATGGCCTCCAGCGCGGAACGTATCGACACGTAGGTCGTTCGGGTCTATCGCCAGCTGTGTCTCTTCGACCTCTGGAAGGACCGCTACCGTTGCGGTGGATGTATGGATCCTGCCGCCAGCTTCAGTTTTGGGAATACGCTGCACGCGATGGACTCCTTTTTCAAATCTGAACAAACGGTAAGCATTCTCGCCAGAGATCAGGAAGATTATTTCCTTGAATCCACCGATCTCGCTCGGGTGGGAGGACAGGACTTCCGATCTGAAACCATGGTTCTCGGTGTATTTCTGATACATTCTGAACAGATCCGCTGCGAACAACGACGCTTCAGCTCCACCGGCTCCGGCCCTTATTTCGACAATGCAATTCTTCTGAAACTCTTCATAATCAGGATTGGATATATCATCGATCTCGTTTCGAACGGCTGCAAGCCGTTTCTCCAACAGGGCCAGCTCTTTTTCAGCAACATCCCTGAGTTCTGCCTCCGGGCTGCTCAGTAATTCTTTAACGCCGGCAATCTCGCCTTCCAGCCTGTCGTATTCTTCGTATTTCTGAGCAAGCCGCTCTAACCTCTTGTATTCACGGGACAAGTTTGCGTAGTTTCTGGGGTCCTTCAAGACCTCACCTGAAGCCATCTTCTTACTCAGTTCTTCAAGCCTTAATTCTATTGAACGCCTTCCTTGTGTCTGTATCGGCATGTTTTTTGTCTTTGGACTAGGGTGTGTTATATCTTCTCAAACTTCTCTTTCAGCGCAATATACCTGAGATAGTCATCAAGATCACCGACACCCCTTATTATCAAGCTGTTTTCACGCAGTGTAACGAGATTTACCTGAATCAGCTTGTTAACATAGTCTTTTACTTTGCTTTCACTGATACCGGTTATATTGGCAAGACTCTCAAACGAAAACGGCGTAATTTCAGTACCCCCCTCTGTTTCCCGGCCGGTCTCCTTGGCTTTCGTAATGATATGTGCCAAAACCCTTCGCTCCTCGCTCTTTATCGTCAGAAGCCTTATTTGTTCATCAGCGGTCCTCAAACGTCGTGTCAGAGTTTCAAGCATATATTCGATGAGCGGATTCTCGCGCAATTTTTCTTTGAATGATTCCTTATCAATAACCAGAAGTGATACAGGAGTCACGGCGACTGCTCCTGCCGAACGTGGTGAACCATCAATGATCGCCATCTCGCCGAAAAAATCACCCTCTTTCAACACTGCGAGGGTTTTCTCTTCGTCTCCCTTTCCTTTGGTGATCTTGATCTTTCCTTCCCGAATAAGATACATTATCTCCCCACGGTCGCCTTCATTGAACAATATATCACCCGGCTGCAGTTGCTTCTCCATACCTTCCGCCATCTTTCCTCCTTACACTATATTTTACAGATTCTGTTGTTAAAGTCAATCCCAATTTCGCCTACATCTTCGATGTAGCTGCGAAATTGAGGACCCTCGTTTTTAGCGGAATTAACGAAATTAGCGAGAATAACGAAAGTAACGTACATCGCGAAACTTCTTGACAACTCGCACGTACTATATATAATGACTGACTAGTCAGTCATTATAAACCATTCCCCAAGATATTGGTCTAATGGTTAATAAAGTGATTATGAGAAAAAAAGAGCCGATAACACGGGACAAAATCATAAAAAGCGCACTTAAGATTTTTGCGCAAAAGGGTTTCTACAAAACCACGGTTGATGATATTGCACGCTCGACCGGCGTTGCCAAGGGCACTGTTTACCTTTATTTCAAGGACAAACAGGATCTTTATGTCGCTACGATCGAGGAGCATTTCGGTAATGCACTGGGTATGCTCTCTGAAGTCGAAAACGCACCCGGTACACCCGGTGAGAAAATGCAGAAAATCGCACGTGATTTCGCCAATTACATCATACATCTACGAACTGCTTACATGCTCTTCACATTTGAGAACATCAATTTGACCGGTAAAACACTGAAAAGAATCCATTCCACAGTTGAACCGAGAGTATCAAGCATGATAGAGACAATCAGCTGCATTATTCGAGATGGTATAGAAAAAAATGAATTCCGCAAAGTCGACCCGACACTTGCGGCATTTCACTTTCTCAGCACGATACGGGCAATTTTCTTAAGCAGTTATTACCTGACGAATGATGCGATCAACATAGAAAGTATACTCGAGTTGTTTTTTGAGGGATTGAATAAAAGGAGGTAGTCTTTATGTTCTTATCAGTTCTATTACTATTAACATCTCTGTTCCCGACAAGTGAAAAGATCGAAATTTCAGCAGGCCCGAATTATTCTTCGTACCTTCTTTTCCAGGATACGACCGAATCAATAGGGAAATGGAACATGGGTGGTGAAATAGGTATCAATAACATCATACCGCATATTGGCTTGAAACTGCGCGGCACAATGCTACACTACGATGCACCCGCTGAACAAGGACCTTATGCATGGGAATACACACCGTTGAGTCTGTGTGCAAGTTTCGATATCCTTCCTTTCTTGAGAACACCATGGATGCGTTTATCCATAGAAACCGGTCTTGGACTCTACTTCTGGCGCGGTCTCTATGACGACGAAATCATCGTTCTGCCAACCGGGGACACAGTCGAGGAAACCGACATCGGTTTTGTCGGAGGGCTTACATTCCAGATAAGACCGGTAAGATACTTCGGAATCGAATATGCGATGCGCTATCATTATATCGCCAGTGCGAACATCAACAAATACGGATTCTCGGACAAGGACGACAAAATATGGGAAAACGGTATCGGCATAAAGTTCATACTACCTTTATGAATATCTTCACAATATTCTGCTCCGAATTACAGATAACCTACAAGTTTAGGAGGTAATAATGTTGGCAATTTTAGCCTTATTCCTCAGCATGACAGGTGCTGATACATTAAGCTTTACTGTGGAAGAGGCAATCGATTTTGCATTACAAAAGAATCCCGAGATCGCGCAGCTGACGATCGAATATGAGAAATCACAACAGCAGGTAGGTCAGGCGATTTCCAGTTTTTATCCAAAGGTCACTGCCAGCGGCTATTTCGCCTACATAACCGATGTTCCGGTCATTGAATTCGACAGTATACCTATACCATTTGGGTCAAACGAGAACTACGGACTTCAGCTTTCGTTGCAGCAAGTACTTTTTACCTGGGGCAAGCTCTACAACGCATACAAAATTTCCGACCTCGCGAGCGACATTGCTGAACTTAGTCTAGTCAGAAAGCGACAAGAAATCAGGTATTCAGTAACCAACGCCTTCTACGGATTGCTCGTACTCGATGAATACATAAAGCAGGCACGCGCCAGTCTCGAGCAACTCGAACGGTTTGCAGCATCGGTCGAAACACGATTCAAAGCGGGACTGGTCTCTCGCTTCGACTTGCTGCGCGCTCAGGTGCAGGTCGAGAATCTGAAACCTCAGGTTATTCAATCCGAGAACGCATTGAACCTCGCTCGAGAAGGGTTTAAGTTGCTGTTGGGTATGGATTTGGAGACAGAATTCTATCTGGCCGGAGAGCTACGGATGATCGAGGAAGATTTCTCGCTTGACCAGCTAATAGACGATGCGGTTCAAAATCGTGTAGAAATAAAAAATCTGAAGAAAACGGAGAGAATCGCTCAATTGGCTCAAGCCATTGCGCGTCGTGCAAACCTACCCTCAGTGGTAGGCGGTGCAACTTACGAGCGCACAAAACCATTCAGTATCACCGGCGATGAATGGGGTTCAAGCCTGACTTTCAATATAGGTTTTGAGTTTCCTCTCTTCACCGGCTTCAATAATTTATACAAGAGTCGTGAAGCTGGATTAGTGCTCAAAGAAGCACGCCTCGCTCTCGAGAACCTTGAAAGGGCGATCATTGTAGAGGTAAAAACGGCTTATTTGACTTTTCTGGCCGCCGGAGAGGCGATCGATGCGGCTGAAAAGAACGTCGGACAGGCAAGAGAGGCGTTCAACATAATCGAAACAAGATATAAGAGCGGGCTGGCTACTAATCTTGAGGTGCTCGACACTGAACTTGCGTACCGCCAGGCACAGGTCAATTATCTTACCGCTCTCAAGAATTACAACACATCGCTGGCCGAAATTTATAAATCAATTGGCAAGGAGGATTAGATGCGTAAATGGTTAATAATTATTGTCGTTGTTGTAGTATTGCTCATCGCAATTTTTCTGAGAATAGGAGCCTCAAGACGCGCTCAAAAAACCGAGGAATTCACTGCGAGTATTTCAGTGGAAGTGATGTCTGCAAAACGAGACAATGTTAAAAGCACCTGCGAAGTATTGGGTGCGATAATGGCCGTCAAGACGGCACAGGTCTTTCCCGAGACGATGGGGCGGATTACACAAATCCTCGTCAAAGAAGGCTCTTATGTCTCTAAAGAAAATAATCTAATGGCAATGCGCAATGAAACGATCGGGTTCGAATACGAAGAGGGTTTTATCAGATCGCCGATAGGTGGCAACGTCGCTAAAGTCATGGTCGATGTCGGCTCAATGGTGACACCACAGACGCCTGTTGCCGTAGTAATGGATTACTCAAGGGTCAATGTTTCGTTCAACGTCGCCGAAACGAATATTGGCTGCATAGAGAAGAATGATAAAGTCGCAGTCAGGATTGATGCGATGCCCGGTGAGTCGTTTACGGGGACCGTTACCGAACTGACCCCTGTCGTTGACCCAATGACACGCACGCTGGGTGTCAAGGCATCGATCAATAACGCCAAGAAAATGCTGAGACCGGGCATGACCGCGCGCATAACCATCAACCTAGGTGAGAAGAGCAATGTCATCGTAGTTCCGCGCGATGCGCTCCTCGACGGATATCTCTTTGTCGTCAGCGATAGCACAGCCGAACGCCGTGATGTAACGGCGGGATTGATCGGTGACAAGTATGCGGAAATTATCAGCGGCCTGAGTGATGGTGAACGTGTTGTCATCGTTGGTCAACAGCGACTTGCGGGCGGAGAAAAGGTAGTGCCTGTATTGAGGAGCGAACCATGAATCTGACCGACGTTTCCATAAAAAGACCTTTGTCCGTTTCCATGGTCTTTTTGGCCATTATTCTGTTCGGTTTTATCTCGGTCACAAATCTTCCCGTCGACCTCTTTCCAAATGTAACGTTTCCCATGATGATCGTCCTTACAACTTATCCGGGAGCCGGCCCAGAAGAAATCGAAACACAGATAACCGAACCTCTCGAGCAAACTCTCGGCACGGTCAATAATATCAAAAAAGTAACATCAACAACATCAGAAAACATATCCAACATCTTGCTGGAATTCGAATGGGGGACTGACCTCGATGCGGCATCAAATGATGTACGGGACCGCATGGGTTTCATCCTGCCATATCTGCCTGAGGATGCAGATTATCCGCTGATCTTCAAATTTGATATTTCACAGCAGCCGGTCATGATGTACAACATATCCGGTGATATCGATCCTCTTGAATTGGATCAAATCGCCGATGATATAGCCGAACGCCTGCAACGTGTTGGCGGTGTTGCCGCTTCGTACGCCATGAGCGGCACGATGACAGAGATCCAGGTCATACTGGACCCGGTCAAATTGCGTGGTACGGGCATAACATCAGAGCAGGTGATGCAAATACTGCAGGCACAGAATGTCAATTATCCCCTGGGTAATGTCGAATCCGGCAGAAAAGTCTATATTGTACGTACGATCGGTGAGTATGCAAACGTCGCCGAGATCGAGAAAACAGTCGTCGGCAGCAGTAACGGTGTTCCTGTTTTGCTCTCCCAAGTTGGGGAAGTCCGCGAACAAGCCTCGGAAATAACTTCACTCTCGCGCACCAACGGTGCTCAATCAATATGGGGAATTGCACAAAAGCGAACCGACGCCAATTCGGTCAACGTTGGCAATGCGCTCGCGAAAGAACTGGAAAATATCAAGAAAGACCTTCCGCCAGGGATAAAGATCGACATCATGTTCAACCAGGCAGATTACATTACCAGATCAGTCAACAGTACAGCACAGACCTTGATAATGGGCGCAATCCTTGCGGTCATTGTTCTATTCTTGTTCCTTGGTAGTTTCCGCTCAACGCTCTACATGGCGGTTGCGATCCCGATCGCCGTCTTCTTCGCTCTCTTTTTCATGTATCTATTCAACATGAGTCTAAATATTATCTCGCTTGGCGGTTTAACGATTGCGATAGGTATGGTGCTCGATTCTGCGATCGTCGTATTCGAAGCGATTTTCCGGCATAAGGAAAAAGGTGAAGAAGCGGTCAAGGCGGCGAGTACGGGTGCGAAGGAAGTGGGGATGGCAATTACCGCTTCAACGCTGACAACCGTTGCCGTGTTCTTGCCCCTGCTCCTGGTCAGAGGCTTCGCATCGATCTTCTTCCAGCCGCTTGCCCTGACTGTTACCTTCGCCCTGGTATCGTCACTCGTCGTTGCATTGACGATCATCCCTATGCTTTCGGTGAGATTCGGAAAAGTCAAACGCAGTAAGTTCGGTGCAAAGCTGAACGACTTCTACACGAAGATAGAAGAAGCGTACAGCCGACTGATCAGATGGGCACTTAATCACCGGCTACTCGTCGTTCTGGGAACCCTGGCTGTCTTTGTGGTCAGTCTCTTCCTCATACCTTTCATCGGCACTGAATTAAGCCCGGATGTTGACCAGGGAGAGATCATCATCGAAGCCGAGATGCCAGTCGGCACCAACCTGTGGGTCACAGATTCCGCAGTACGACAACTGGAACAGATAATCCTCGAGGAAGTACCTGAGACCCAAATACTTTCGACGTCAATCGGTAGCGGCGAAGGTGGATTCTCGAGTCTTTTCAGTGCCACTTCAGGACCACATGCCGCGCAAATATATCTGGAACTCGTATATCGCGAACAACGTAATCGTTCGGTCAAGGACATCCAACGAGACTTGCGGCCTAAAATGACCGGCATTCCTGGACTCAACGTAAAATATGCAACCGAGCAATTCTCGATGTTCGGCGGCGGTAAGCCGATCGCGGTAAAGATCCTGGGATATGACTTCGCGAGGGCAAAGGAATTTTCTGATCTGCTAATGGACACGCTCCAGAGCGTGAAAGGACTCGTCGATCTCGAAACGAGCATTGCAGAAGGGAAACCCGAATTGCGCCTGGTCATTGACCGCCAGAAAGCAGCGAATTTCGGACTAACACCATATCAAATAGGACAGGTCTTGCGTTCGCGCGTGGAAGGCGTCGTGGCAAGTCAGTATCGAAGAGAAGGCAATGAATATAACATAAAGGTTATGTTCGACAAAGAACATCACGACGACATCAAGAAGATCAGCGCGATGACAATAACCACACCCATGGGTGAAGTACCGATCGTCAATTTTATCAAAGACACCATTGCAGTCGGTCCGGTCAAAATCGAGCACGAGGATAACTACCGGCTCGTAACCGTCAGTGGAAACATAGAAGGACGCGATCAGGGCAGTGTAGCACGCGACGTTCAGAGAATTCTGAACACAATTCCGAAACCAGCCGATTTCACCATTGAGTTATCCGGTGGTTATGAGGAACAAGTCAACACGTTCAGAGATCTTTTCTTGGTCATCATTCTGGCAATTGTTCTCGTATACATGATCATGGTCGGACAATTTGAATCCTTCCGCGAACCATTCATCATTATGTTCACCATCCCCCTTGCGCTCATTGGCGTGCTCTGGATGTTATTC
>JAOUFJ010000022.1 GCA_029858255.1 candidate division WOR-3 bacterium
CCAGCAATTTTGCTTTTTAGGGCAAAAAAAACGGCGGGTCATACCCGCCGTTTTTCCGTCGTATTCTAACCTTACAGACCTATTGGGACGCGTACGCCGAGTTGACCATAGAACCACGTATTCGTCGTACCATCCACACCTTCCGGCGTAAAGGAATCCATGTTGAATGCTGCCTCAAGATATCCTGCAAAACCACCAAATCCGACCTCAGCACCAAGGCCACCTTTTAGAATGATATCCGTATACGCATCCTGCGCACTTGTATACCAGAAACCTGCGACAACGTACGGCTTAACCATGCCGGCCATCGGGACATAAACAAGCACATCAGCATTCACACCAGTACCGATATGAATTCCCGTGTTATCTGTTGGCAGATCAATCTGTATCACTCCCATGCGGAGGCCGAGAATAGGAAATGGTTTGCACATTACATCAGCCCTGATCGAGAAATATGGGTCTGTCTCATCGGGGCCTGCCAGATTATCATATCTTGCACCAAGGCCGATCGAAAACCCATATAACCCACTTAACATTCCTGCCGCTACGATCAATGCAAAAAGCTTTTTCATCATACCTCCTTTTTCATTATGGCATTATACCAACTATTTATCATTTGTCAAGGGCTTTGTCATACTGCTCATTCGCTCCTTTAAGCATCGAATGAAAGTACCAAAAACCACCCTTGCATCGTAAAATCCCCTTAAATGTCGATACGAAATTGTTGCCCTTTTACGACCGCTAAGGAACACTATCCTGACTGTCTAGCTGCTATCACTGACAAGATGTAATCGGACGAAATAGGCTCCGCTATATTAATAAGATAAAGCACCCAGCGCTGTTTGATCCTGCGAGCCACGACGAGCTTCGACCCATCGTCGGAGATCCTTGGATTCCAGTCTGCCCACTCGTTGCTGGTGAGGCGCGCGAGTTGCCGGTTTCTGATATTATAACAATATATTTCCCATTCGCCGTCCCTCTCCGATTTGAAGAATAAGTTTTCACGTACGATCGTCGGATCATTATCGTCTGCGGCACTCGAAAAAAGCAACTCCACACCTCCGCCATCCCTCCGCATCACATAGATGTCTTCGCTTTCATTTCTTTTCGAGGAAAAAACAATCGATTGACCGTTGGCAGTGTATTTTGGAAAACCATCCCAGTATTTGTTGTCAGTGAGCCGCCCGATCCGACCGCTCATGACGTTGACCACATATATTTCCCATTTATAGGGATCATCCATATTTGACACAAACACCAATTCTTTACCATCCGGCGCGAAATCGGGTGCAAAATCCTGCGCCAAATTGTCAGTCAACTTGCGCAGTTCATCCGTCGCGATGTCATACAGGTACAAATCCTCGTCGCCGTCGCGGTCCGATACAAATGCGATCGACTTGCCGTCAGGTGCGAAAACCGGGTCAGTATTCATCCCCCCTGTTACCAATCGTCTCAGATTACTTCCATCCAGATCTATCAGATAGATGTCTGCCCGGTCACGCCGGGATGCTGCAACCGCCAATCGATCACCGCTTGGACTGAACGCGCCCTTGAATTGATTCATCCCTTTCATTTCAACAATACTGGACGGGTATGGTTCGATACCGAGCAAAGTTGCCATCAGAACCCTCAGTTCCCTATCATCTTTCGTATCCGAACCAAGTTCACCGAGCTTCACAAAATGCCCAAGTGCGGGTTCTACCGAATCGAGAGCAGTGTATGTCAAACAAAGATAATAGTGAATATCAGGATTCTGTCCCTCTTTTTTCAGTGCCTCGCGCAAGGACTTTAGTGCAGTATCGTATGCGCCATTGCTGAATGCATCCTTGCCGCGCTGGAGGTCGCTCTTTCGAGCGCACGCGACAATGCAGCAAAAGACCATAACCAAGAGAACAAATGATAAACAGTATTTACTATTCATACTCCATCCTTTTTTCATATTTCTTCAAATTAGCGTAAAGCCTCTTTGCTGTTTTGAACGCAGCCATGAATCCTGTTATATCTGCACGACCTTTACCAGCAATATCAGACGCCGATCCATAAAGGGGCGAAAGTCTGATGACCGGCAATCCGAGAGTGAAATTCAGACCGTCTTTCTTGGATTTCAGATAAACCATAGCCTGGTCATGATAGATCGCGACATACCCGTCAAAAACGCGATTGTACAGGGTATCGCCCGCATACGGACCGCTCACCCTGACACCCTTTCGCCTCGCCTGCATAATCCCTCTTCTTATCTCTTCATCCTCTCCAAGGCTGAATTCAAATGCATGAGGATTCAGCGCCGAAACGCCAATCTCTGGATTTTCGATGCCAAAATAGCGCCTAATTCCTTTCTGGAAAAAACATATACGGTCAGCAATAGTACCTGCCTTCAGCTTTCTGAAAACATGCCTCAACGGCATGTGGATCGTTAATAACATGATCCGTTTGTTCCGCCATAAACCGGTCATTGCGTAATCGCTTACGCCGAAGAAACCGGCAAAATACTCTGTATGTCCTATGAAACCCGGTACTATCCTGCGCATGGTTTGTTTCACAATCGGCGCCGTGATTATGATATCCGCACCGGATTCCAACGCCCCCTTAATTGACTGCAGGGCCGCACGGGCCGTGGAAGCTGTCGATACGCCGTACTTGAATCTGGTATTGCCACTGACATCAATAATGTGCGATCTGAGTTCATTAAAATCACCCAGAAGGCGAAGATCACGAGCAGTTCTATTCAATATTTCTCTGTTGCCATAGACTGAATAATCTCCCGGGTGCTTCAATTTTGGGATCGTCCGTAATACCAGTTCTGGACCGATGCCAGACGGATCGCCGATCGTGATGCCAATTCTCACGATCCACCCACGCGTGACAAAATCATCATGGAACAACATCCAGCGCTGCACTCATATATATACGAATATCAATATTGACCCTCAATTTCAGCATAATATAGATCGCTCTCGTTCTTCTTCACATTGCCCTGTGGGATCATCAACACTCGATAGTGCCTCAAACCTTTCATGGTCTCTATTTCAATAACATCACCGATAGACACGTGTTTCGAGGCTTTAGTGTATTTTCCGTTCAGTTTAATGAAGTTCTTATCACACAGCTTTTTCGCAACCTGCCGTTGCCTCATAAGCAGTGTTCTTTTCAGGAACTGATCGATACGCATGCCAGATTATAGAAATATCACCCCCGAAGTCAACAATATATAGGGGGTTGACAAATCCAGTATATTGACTATAATTAAGTACTCAAAAGGAGGTCTATAGCGACATCTTAGATGTGGGTCAAAGGAGGTCTTTAAAGACACCATAGATGTTGGATGTCCCGAAAGACTGAACTAATAATAACTATCGCTGGTGATGCACTGTTGCTTTCAGCAGCATTTTGTGTCAGCTGGAAATCATCGGACATAGACTATTCGATACTGAGCCTCCGTGCGATCACCGCCAACTGCATAATTCTCATCTACTGGCTTTTTCTATTCCAATCTGCCAATTTCTATTTAACGCGCGCGAAAGTGCAATTAATGACCGAATTATTCAGGATGTTCCAAGTCATCGTTATCGGTCTAATCGTTATAATTGCCATTGCGCTCATCATTGAAATAGATTTCATCAGAGTCAGGGGGTTCGGACCGGCTTATGCCATCGCACTTTCCTCATTACTGGGCTGGCGATTCTTCTGGCGCGGCCTGGTCGGTGAATATGTTAGACCCCGGCCTGGGAAAGTAATCATATTCCATAACGGTGATGTGACTACTGAACCAGGACAGTTCAATGTCGTTCAAAGGGTGAGTCTGAGCAAATACCGCCAGGCATACGAGCAACTCATCAACAGCAACGATATTGACGGTATACTCATAGACAGCAATGGTATACACAAGGAAGAAGTGTTGAGAGTTATCTCGAACTTTGCCGAGACAAAGTACGAAATATACATTTCGCCCAAGCTATACCCCATCATCTATCATTATTCGTTAGTTGAGAAGATGGATAATTCCCCGTTTCTCAAGGTCGTGTTCCATCCGCTATCGCGCTGGGATCGTTTTCTCAAGAGAGTGATCGATATCGTAATATCAGCAGTATGCTTGTTCGTATTATTCCCGGTTCTTACGCTTCTCTCAATACTCATCAAGCTTGACACTCCCGGACCGGTATTCCATACACAAAGAAGAGTAGGTTTACGCGGCAAGAAGTTCACCCTGGTCAAGTTCCGTTCAATGGTCACCGATGCCGAGAAACATACCGGACCGGTATGGGCCGAGAAGAACGACAAACGAATAACCAGAATAGGGCGCATAATGAGACCTTACCGTCTCGACGAACTGCCGCAATTCATTAATGTGCTAAGAGGTGAGATGAGTTTTGTCGGGCCCAGGCCGGAGAGACCTGCCTTTGTCGAACGTTTCAGAAAGACTATCCCCTTTTACCGGCTGAGATTGACCGTTCATCCCGGGATCACTGGTTGGGCTCAAGTCAAACAAGCCTACGATCGATCATTTGATGATGTACGGAAGAAGCTGGAATTCGACCTGGCGTATGTCAACAATATTTCAATTCAACTCGACATGAAGATCTTCTTGAAGACGGTGCTGACGGTTTTGAAGAGAGAGGGCGCCCACTAGTACGGACATAAAAATCCCCCAAAAACAGCATAAAACGCCCCAATGAATTCACCCTTGACAAAATACGAATAATGTATAGACTTAAGTATATGAAGTATCTTGCATGTCTTTTGATCATCTTCAGCCTGCTGTCAGCGAACGGTCTTGAAGATTATCTTGCGGACAGAATAGAAAATGTCAACGAAGAGCTGCTCCAGTCATACATACAGCCACTGGTCAACGCTTTTGGCACCGGCATATCAACCGGGTTGTTCCAATCAGCATACAGTCATGACTTCCTTGGCTTTGATATTGGACTCCGTCTGATGTCCATCCATATACCCGAAGCCTCGAGATATTTCGACGGCATAGCACTCGCGTGTTCCCTTGCAATGGATTCACTGGTGTACTATGAAATTCCTTTGGAAAACCTGAGCACGGTCTTCGGCCCAGAACAGGAGATAGACCTGCCCATTTCAGGTAATTCCATCGGCATTCCAACTAACATACCCACGGGTTTTGATATTTCAAGCGCACCACTATTAGTGCCTCAGATAAATGTCGGCCTCGTGTTTGGCACCGAGCTGGCGATCCGATATGTTCCGTTCACTTTCGAGGGATCGCGGATGAATTTCTTTGGCATCGGAGTTAAACAGGAATTGAACAAATTCCCACTGTTCAAGCCGATCGGAATCCCGATTGCCATAGCCATAGGCGCCGCCTACCAGAGATTCAATATCGAAAATCGAGATAGAAAGGCCATTGCAAATACCAGCACCTGGAATCTGCAAGTGCTGGTATCAAAACGTCTTGGACCACTCGAACCGGTAATAGGTGTGGGCATTGAAAACACTCGCGCTTACTTCAACTATGTATTTGAGTATGAGATCCCGGATACGATAAACAACATACCTGCTGAGCTTATCACGGTCGAGCAAGAAGTCACTCTGCATCTTGAGAGTCAAAGCCGTTACCGCAGCATCGTAGGATGCACCCTGCATTTAGGACATCTCTATTTTCATTATGATTACAACTTCACTCCTTATTCAACTCACAACGCCATAGTCGGATTCAGTTTCCGGTAATTACAAGTCTGCATAATCTTCAGCAACAGGTGGCACTGTTCTCAGGGGTAATCGACTAACGCAAGAATATTAGACCCAATTCAAGAACGATGGACAACAGTGCGAGGAGCAAGAAGAAACTCGACAGATCACTGCCCGTCAGGTCTCGCTCAGCATCAACTTGCCGTATGTTCAGAACCTTGGCGCGCTCTGCACCCAGAATGCGTAAATCGCCTTCACC
The DNA here is from genome assembly GCA_029858255.1 of candidate division WOR-3 bacterium. Taxonomy (NCBI): domain Bacteria; kingdom Pseudomonadati; phylum Caldifarciminota; species Caldifarciminota bacterium. The sequence continues at coordinate 5,912 of JAOUFJ010000022.1, forward strand.
GGGTCGAACGTTCACACACAACGTTTCGCTGTCATAGGAGTAAAAACCCGGTATCTTGAAATTGTCTTCACTATTTAACAAATCACCAGCCGGTGTTCTCACCCACTCGAGAGGTGCAACGTTCTCTCCAACATAAAATTCCCTGCGCCGAGATTCAGCCACAAAATTGACCAAAAGCCGCAAGAACACCGGCACAAAGGACGATTTGTAGACAAAGTTTGTATGCTGCGGGAGCATCCTGCCAGTAATTACAGCCGTATTGCCGCGGACGATAATACAGGGATCACCCGTCGAAAAACGCGCTAACGCACCATGTTGTGCCGAAACCTTCATATAGCGGTAGAACTGTACATCCCTCATCGCCCGTTGATCTTCGAAGATGTTGAATATTCGATGACTGGTATCAACCCAATCGACTACGACATAACCCTTTGGTAATACGTTCTCCTCCACACGACACGTCCCGACCAGTATTTCGCTTAAATTATCGCCTACATCTTCATCCAAGATTACAATCAAACCGGTCCCGGGCCGTGATAGAAAATCAACAAGCCTGAGCCGCTCGCTTTCAGATATCTCCCGCAGACCGGCCAAAATCAAAATGTCATATCTTCTCAAATCAGTATTGCCTATTTTGTCGACATTTTGAATGCCAAACGGCATGCTCGTTCCGGATTCAGGCTGGAGAGCACGAATCAAATAAGGGCTATCCCCGATCAGCAATACTTTCATACTCTGTGGCAATTGCTTGATGAAATAGTATACATTGTCCGGCAGTAGGCTGTCATCGAAGATTTCAACTTTGCCGTTCACATATTCTACCGGTAATTCAAAATCTACAACCGCCTCAGCGCCGGGCTGAAGCACATGTTCGTGTTCAAGATAGTAATCTCCGCTGCTGACACCTATCTTGCCTGACCATGCACGCGGCGAATAACTGTTCACACCGACTTGCAGTGTATAGTTCTGCAGAGGAACAGCTACCGGGTCCTTCAGTAGAACACGTGAAATACCGATGTTTCCTCCAGCAGGTACTCGTACCCAAAAGAAATCACTCTCTGAGGTCATCTGGACAGGAAAATCCCTGAAGTTCTCAACCTGACCATCGCCGATGTAAACATATTCAATACGATGTTCTGCTGCCATTTCCGGCACTCTTTCCAAAGCCTCCCGGATCTGTCCCCCGGTGTAGGCAAGACCAATTTTGCCCAATGAGTGCAGAGCAGACTGATTCCGCATCCAATAATACTCTGTTCCTGCACGCTCCTCGCACAGCGAGATGATACAAAACTCCGCATTGGTCGAGTAGCGTGAAATAACCTGACGCCCGAGTTCCTTCATGCGCTCGAAATTATCTCCATAAACCATGCTGTAAGAATTATCGGCGATCAAATATACAGACGCGAGCCTGCCCATACCGAGCAGAGTACTCTTCAGATGAGGGCGTGCAAGGCTGATAAACAGACACAATATGAATAAACAGCGTGTGAGTAGAATCAACCACTCGCGAAGCTTTAGCCAGCCAAATCGCCGTGCTTCGGTGCTCTTCAGGAACTGAAGCGTTGAAAATGGAATTTTCTTGAGTCGTTTGCGAAACCAAAGATGGATGAGTATGGGTACTGCAGCAAGTGCAGACCCAAGCAGAAACCAGGGGTGAAGGAACGTCATATCAAACGGGCTCTTTTCTGCAAGTAGGCGAATAATGCTTTGTCATAGGGTGTGGACGTATCCAGCACAGTATGGTCGATATGCGACTCGAGCAAATTTCGATGACAGAATTCTATGAATTCCTTGAATCGCTTTCGATAGCGGGAACGCATCAACCCTGGTGTAATAACCATCTCCGAATTACTCTCAAGGTCCGAAAAGATGGCTGACTCTTCAAATGGAAAATCCATTTCGTCCTTATCAAGGATCTGGAATACTATCACCTCATGTTTCCGGTAGCGGAAAGAGCGTAATGCCTTCAGGACATATTCAGGGTCATCCAGCATATCCGAGAGAACGATGACCAACCCGCGCCTCTTTATCTTCTGGGCCAGTTGAAAAAGAACGTCATGCAAGTTGGTTTCACCCCCCGCGCTCGCTTGTTCAATTGTCCGAAGTATCATCATGAAGTTCGTACGTCGGGCCGACGGTGGAACGATCTCTTCTATCTTTCTGTCGAAAGTCGCAATGCCTACGCTGTCCTTTTGTTTAATAAGCATATAGGCGAGACTGGCTCCGAGGTATTTTGCGTATTCCAACTTGCTGATCCTCTTTCCGTAAGCCATCGAACCGCTTTTGTCGAGGAGAATATAAGCCCGGAGGTTTGTCTCTTCCTGGTATTCTTTTATGTAGAACCGGTCGCTTCGACCATAAGCCTTCCAGTCGACCCTTTTCAATTCATCACCAGGCATGTACTGGCGGTAATCGGCAAACTCCTGCGAGAAACCTTTCAGCGGGCTCGCGTGCAATCCACTCAAAAACCCTTCAACCACAAGGCGCGCCTTAATATCAAGTCGTGACAGTCGGGCTAATACTTCAGGATTGAGATATTTTTTTGAAGTACTCAAGAGTTCTTATTATCCCATCTTTCAATGCTACTACTGGTTCCCAACCGATCTGGGAAGATGCTTTTTGACAATCCAGTGCACTTCTTAGGACTTCGCCAGGACGTGGGTCGATATGTTGATGCGCGGTTTTTCTTCCGAGTATGGATGAAAATACGTCAATCAGGTCGTTTACCGCGGTTTCCACGCCCGTCCCGATGTTGAGAATGCTCGGGGAACCTCCCAGAGCGAGAAGATTTGCCTCAACGACATCGCTCACAAACACATAATCCCTCGTCTGTTTTCCATCGCCATAGACGACACAGGGCTCATTCTTGAGGATTCGCTCGATGAAGATGGAAATTACTCCAGCCTCACTCCGCGCTATCTGGCGTGGACCAAAAACATTGCTGTAGCGGAGAATAAAACTGTCCAGATCGAACAGATGAGAAAAAGCCAATATGTACTTCTCCGCGGCAACCTTTGATACTCCATACGGCGACAAAGGGGACAGCGCCGTGCTCTCATTTGCTGGCAGATCATCCGGCTCACCGTACACTGCGCCGCCGCTCGACGCATAAATGAACCTCTTAACTCCGTATTGAACAGCCATACGAAGAAGGTTGAGCGTCCCGAGAATATTGACCCTTGCATCAAACATCGGATCATCAACCGATGTTCTTACATTGATCTGCGCCGCGTGGTGGTTGATTACTTCGAATCTCTCCTTTTCAAAAATACCCTGCAAATCACTGTTTATGTCCATCTCGTAGAACTTGGCTTCAGGATTTACATTTCCGATATCGCCGGTCGAGAGATCATCGATTACCACAACCCCGTGACCTTCTGAAATATAAGCATCGACGATATGGGAACCGATGAATCCGCAACCTCCAGTGACCAGTATCTTCATCTTCAGGGATTATATACGACGTAAACGAATAGTCAACATGATCGCATTTTTCTCACGGAAATATCAGCCGGTATTCTTCATCGATAAATTCGGCAGCACTACCCCATGCTGTATCACCTATATACGACGGGTCCAATATGTAGTAATTGCCGCCGACAAGAGTCCCATTTTGGGAGAGCAGTTCTTCGGCCTGCTCGGTCATCGGCTTCAGCGCGAGTGCAACGTGATATGGCCATTCGACAAAAACTACGTGTGAACCAGGATAATCCAACACGGCCGCCAGCAAAGAATAGAGTAGAACACTACGGCCATCACAATCGTTCCTCGCCTCGAAGAGTTGTCTGCTCACGCTGATGATCGGAAGCGTACTATCGTAACTGAAAATATCTTCGGACTGACAGAATTTGAGCAGAATATTGACTCTGTCGTACTCATCGTAATGCCTCGTCAGCGATTTTAATTTGCTGACGAGATCAAGGCCAGCGAGTTCCACTGTGCCTGATGCAACCATACCATATAAACACGACGGCAGGTTACGGGTCCATGCGACCTGTTCTTCGGGAATGTTGACGGTGACGCCAAAACGGCTGCCCTCGTAGCCCCAGTTCAGCTGCATGGCGTGCCCAACACCCCCAAATTCAGGCAACCGGGTGATCAATGGAAACGGTCTGAGACGCTCTCCGGAGACTTCCAGGCATTGATAGGTGGATACCGGTTCTCTAACGACCAACTCACCCACAGGCGTCTCGTCATCGAATACCTTCAGGTAATACTTGCGTCCTTTGATTTCAACCCAATGCCCCTGCCGGATCGTCCATTTTTCTTCGAAGTTGATACCTATGTACATCTCACTTCCATTATGCAGGTATTGAACATCCCAACCCCATTTCTGCATGACCACGCATACAGCAACAATGTAACTTTGAACGTTTCCTCGCCTGCGCTTCAAGATTTCCGGGAATGTAATATAATCTCCACTTGCATCGGCCTCGAATGCAGAGAAGTATTTTATCAATTGAACAAGCATCGCAAAAGGATCACGCCGCGTTACCGCCCCGCCGACCGCCTCCTCAAGATCGGAGAGCATCGAATCGGATACCTGCTGGTATGATACATCAAAACATTGCTGCGCTGGATTTTGCTGCAGGACTAATTTGTTCGAGTAGTGAACTGTAATTGCAGATATGGCAATGACAACAACAACAGACACAATGAAAATTGAAAAAAGAGTGGTCTTTCTGATATTCCTACCCTGTATCTCCGGCTAGTTTCTTGATCTTACCTTCCAGTTCGTCAATTCTGGTTCTTAACTTCTCTTTCTCGGCTTTGGCAATTTTGACCCGCACCCGGATCAGCAGATATACGACAACAATCAGCAACAATATCTGCGGTACAATAATTTGAAAATACCCTCGGATAATCCCGAATATCAGTGTTACAAAGGCCAGAATGACTACCAGTCCCAAACCTTCAACCACGGTTCCTCCTTTGCGTATAATCTCTTACGCTGATTCTACAATTTACTCCGCACAATCTCTTTGACCCTCATCAGTCGGGTCAAGTCTCCCCGTTCAATTTCGGACAACTTGAGATTGATGAATTTGATCGTCTCGTCTATCGAAGGAATGAGGATGTATTCCAGAGCATTGACCCGCCGCCGTGTTTTTTCGATCTCGTTTGCAAGTAACTCAAGTGTTTTCTCCAATTCAGCCAGTTCCAGGAGGCGCGAGATGAGCTGGTCTATCTTTAGCAAAGCAAGATCAAGATCGCCTGACGTCGATAGAAATCCGTAGCCTATTAGATGACCAGATATTTTCTTAGAGAATTTGGGGATCTTCAAATTCAGGATCCGCTCTGTGCTATGCTCAATGTCTATGCTCTTGGATACCGCAAGCAGTGCCTCATCTGTGGCCTTAGGTGCTTGTTTACTCGAGGCAAAATAGAAGTAACTAAACGCGCTCCTCAACTCTTCTTCTATTCTCAATCTTAACTCTCGTATCCGGTAGATGAACTCAAGTATCCGTCGCATCAATTCGTCCTGCTTATCTTTCAGCAGTTTATGCCCGCGCCGCGCGACATTGCCGCGTCTCTTTAGATACAGCAATTGCATCCTGGTGGGTGGTATATCGAGTTTCATATTCTACCTATCTCATCCGGTCACAGCAGCTTTTTCTGAAGGCTTTGCATCGTAGTATCTTTTCAGATATTCGTCACGCACTCGTTTCATCTCGCCACGCGGCACCATGCGCAGTAATTCCCAGCCGAGATCGAGTGTTTGCTCGATAGTCCGATCTTCATACTCGCCCTGTGATATGTAACGTTCCTCATATTCCTGAGAAAACTTCAGATAGATCTTGTCCATATCCGAAAGCGCCGCTTCACCGAGGATCACGGCGAGCTCGGCCGCTTCCTTACCCCTGGCGTAGCACGCGATCAATTGATTGAACAGATCGGCGTGATCCTCCCGGGTCTTACCCTTGCCAATACCCTTATCTTTCAACCTTGACAAGGACTGCTGAACATCGACAGGCGGCGATACTTTTTTCCTGTAGAGACCGCGTGAGAGAATGATTTGACCTTCAGTGATATAGCCAGTCAAATCCGGGATCGGATGGGTCTTATCGTCCTCTGGCATAGAGAGAATCGGGATCAAGGTGATCGAACCTTTCTTTCCTTTTATCCGGCCGGATCGCTCATAAATACTGGCAAGGTCAGTATACAAGTAGCCTGGGTATCCCCTCCGGCCAGGTATTTCCTTACGCGCGGCCGAAATTTCCCGCAATGCCTCGGCGTAATTGGTCATGTCTGAGAGAACTACTAAAATATGCAGCCCCTTAGTGAACGCGAGGTACTCGGCAACGGTAAAAGTAACCCGCGGTGTCGAGATCCTTTCAATTGCCGGGTCGTCGGCAAGATTGAGAAACAGCACGACCCGCTCCAGGGCGCCTGATTTTGTGAAATCCTGGATAAAGAAATTCGCCTCTTCAAAAGTAATCCCCATCGCTCCGAAGACAACGGCGAATTCCTCCTCTTTCCCCAATACTTTCGCCTGCCGGGCAATCTGTGCAGCAACCCTATTGTGAGGCAGTCCAGACCCGGAAAATATCGGCAGCTTTTGCCCACGCACCAGGGTGTTGATCCCGTCTACAGAAGAAATGCCAGTTTGAATGAATTCATTCGGGTAATCACGCGCAGTGGGGTTGATAGGCGCACCGTTGACATCAAGTATCGCTTCTGGAATTATTGAAGGACCACCGTCTTTCGGACGGCCCAAGCCGTCAAAGATCCGTCCCAGCATTTCTTCTGAAACACCTATGCTGAGGGTCTTACCCAGGAAGCGAACCCGACAATTCTGCACGTCGATACCGGTTGATCCTTCAAAGATCTGAACGAGTGCCTTGTCTCTATCAACCTCGAGGACGCGACCCCTTTTCTTAACGCCGGTGCCGGTGTATATTTCGACGAGCTCTTCGTATTTCGCTCCGCTGACTCCTTCAACAAGCAGAAGCGGGCCGGCAACATTAGATATGCTACTGTATTCCTTAATCATTTTCTATCCCCTTGTCCCTTTTTCTCCTTGTCTCCCTGTCCCTCAGTCTCCTTGTCTTTGACGGTCTCCGTTTCTCCCTGTCTCCCCTTCTCCGCTTCACCGATTCTCCCATTCTCCGTTTCTTTCTGTTTTGCGTCTCCCTTGATCATTCGGTCGAAGTCCGCAGTCAATTCATCCTTAATCCCATCAATTACGTCGAGCTTAGATTCTTCAAGATATTTCATCCTTGCTATCTTATCCCGAATATCCATCTTCACGATATCATCGAAAGCAACACCGCGCTTAAGAGCGTCACGCGCCTTATTGTAGTGGAACATGCATACGGATAGCATTTTATATTGCTTCTTAAGCGATGCATAAGTATCAATCTCATGAAAAGCATTTTGATGCAGAAAATCTTCACGGATCGAACGCGCCCCTTCGAGAATGAGACGGTCCTCCGGAGAGAGCGCATCGACGCCAATAAGCCTGACTATTTCCTGTAATTCCGCTTCCTGCTCCAGCAATTTCATGGCCTCTCTTGATAGCTCTGTAAAATCCTTCGCAGTCATTTTATTCACATCATCAGCGATATCATCGATGTAGAGCGAATACGAATTCAACCAGGAGATTGCCGGAAAATGTCGCTGATATGCGAGTTTATCCTCGAGACTCCAGAACACCTTAACAACCCTCAATGTCGCCTGCACAACCGGATCGGAAAGATCACCACCAGGAGGCGACACCGCACCAACTACACTGAGTGCACCTTCCCTATCGGGTTTCCCCAATGTCTTCACGCGACCTGCCCTTTCATAGAAAGAACTTACTCGCGCCGCAAGATACGCTGGATATCCTTCTTCACCCGGCATTTCCTCGAGTCGTCCAGAAATCTCTCGCATCGCCTCTGCCCATCGCGATGTCGAATCGGCCATAACGGCAACAGAATAGCCCATATCCCGGAAATATTCGGCGATCGTAATACCAGTATAAACAGACGCCTCACGGGCGGCCACGGGCATATTGGACGTATTGGCGATCAATACCGTCCTTTTCATGAGCGCTTCTCCAGATCGCGGGTCTTTGAGTTCCGGAAATTCGAGCAAAACATCGGTCATTTCATTACCTCGCTCACCACAACCGATGTACACAATAATCTCTGCATCCGCCCACTTGGCGAGTTGATGCTGTATCACCGTCTTTCCCGATCCAAAAGGACCAGGACAACATGCCGTGCCTCCCTTGGCTATCGGGAAGAACGTATCAATGACCCGCTGCCCTGTCGACAGCGTGAGCGACGGAGCCAATCTTTCTTTATAGCCCCTGGGAATCCTGACCGGCCAACGGTGCATCATGGTCAAATCGTGCTTTTCCTTGTTATGTTCAAGCGAACATATAACAGCGTTTACGAGAAAATCACCTTCTTTTATTTCCTTTATCTTACCCTTCATGCCAGGCGGCACAAGGATCTTGTGCAGCACTAACTTGGTCTCCTGCACTTCACCGATTATGTCTCCGGGTCCAACTTCAGTCCCCGACTTGACGGTCGGCTTGAAATGCCACTTCTTGTCGCGCTCCAGGGCGGGCACCTCGATACCCCGTGTGATGTAATCGCCGGTATTTTCCTTAATAATATCCAGCGGCCGCTGGATACCGTCAAAAATCGATTCGATAAGGCCTGGTCCCAGTTCGACAAAGAGGGGTTCATCAGTCATGTAAACCGGCTCGCCAGGACCGATTCCCGACGTATTCTCATAGACCTGAATTGACGCCAGGTCTCCGGCAAGACCGACGATCTCACCAACAAGTCGTTCGTCGCTCACACGCACCACGTCGTACATCTTGCTCCCTGTCATCCCCTTTGCCACGACCAACGGACCAGATACCTTAGTGATCTCGCCTTTCCTCATCTTTCCTCCAAGAATATATCAGCACCTACTGCCTTTTTTATAACTCCCCTGATTCTCTCGATCGCCACTTTTGTCTTGCCACGCCCCGATGGTATCGGTATTAAACAAGGAAGCGTCTCTGTTCGGTATTTTGATAGAACATCACTCAACTCTTCAATGAATTCTTCAGTAAAAAGAATGATCTTGGCTCCTTCTTTGATCAAGCCTTCGACTGTAGCCGCACAATCTCCTTCCTTGACATAGACCACCCTCGCACCGGTCGCAAGAAATGGCATCACAGTTTCACGTTTACCCACGATCGCTAACGCATTACCAGACATCTGGAATACTCTCCTTCAGGTCCTCAACCGAAACCTCGTTCAATTTCCCCCAATAGACCTGCCGCAATTTTGTTATTTCGCCCATCTTGAATTTGTAGTAGGCAAAGAGTGGCTCGACTCCGAATGTCATATGCCTGGCTTGCGCCAGGTAGCCAAGTTTGTATTCCTCGTTCAGTCTCTCAAGGCGGAGAAAAGAATTTCTGTCTTCAAAGTACGCACCACCCTTCTCGACCATAGATGCGTAAGGGGTATTGAAAAAATTGCGCCCGAGCTGGTCCTGCGCAACGTCGAGATTGCCCATAAAGAACTCCAGTTTCAAACCTCCCCATGGCAGGTAGATCTGCTTAAAAATCTCCCGTTTATCTTCAAATTGTCTGGCTCTGAAAAAATTGCGGACATTTTCTAATTCAAAATACATTTCAAAAAAACCCTGGAAGAATGGTGCAAAAGCCGCGGCTTCATATAAATGCTTGCAGAGTATGCGATCGAGATTAGTCGACAACACAAACGGATCTTTATCAACCACAAACCTGGCCACTTCATCAAGGACCTCAGACCATGACTCCACGGTATCCAAATCCTGTGCGTAGAGTAACTCCTCACCACCCTCCTTGAGTTTCACCTTCAGATTGTGAAGCTGTTCGGGCCAATCAACGAAATTTCTGACCTCTTCGGTGATGCAAAACCGGTTAAACAAACAACGCACGGAATTTTCTTGGGATTCAAGATTATCATTGATATCTTGCTGCCCCACATACGGCGTGTCAGAAAGAATCGTATTGAAGCTGCCGTAATCGGCAGCGATCAAACGGTCGAAATGCCCCCTGGTCAAGAGCCTCGCTTCGAGCGCCCTTATGATGCCATTTACATATGCGTATCTTGTATCCCCAGTACCCTTGATCATTTCGATTCCACTATTTTAATGATATCAAAATTCTCGTCCAAAGTCACCAGCAGGATCCGTTCAATAGGTATTTCATCTGCGGTCCTCACTGTTATCTCGAATTTTAATCGATAAATACTTTTGAATTGCTTGGGCACTCCCATATCGAGTTTCTCATATATCGCATCCTGCGGCTTGACGGTCCTCTCGGATACTTTCGGCTCAACACCTTTGAATTCTGGATATTGCGCGACAATCTCTTCCTTAATTCTTTCAATATGCTTGGGGTCGATCAGCATATCAGCCCCGCCTTCTGAGGCGGTCTCACCCTCAATGTAGGATCGCCATATAGGACGAACTGTAACAGGGTTTTTGTGTCATCGTCATCGAGAAAACCGTGCCGGCGCAATGATTTGCGTGCGAAATCAAGCTTCGCATTTCTCAAACTCTCACCCAGCGTGTGACCCTGCTGCAGGTATTCAAAGAAGTATTTCACAAGGAGATCGGCCTCGCTCGAAGGCGGCTGTGCAGGCCCGTACGCGATAGTTGTAGAACCGCAGAAACCTGCCACCTCAGGTTCAGCCAGGAATTTCATGCTAATTGCATTATCCTGCGTTTTCTCAATAATATACGCGCCATAGCACGACTCGGAAGCAACAATACCAGCTGAGCCCACCACATTTTCTGGACCCATTGCCACCGGATAACTAGCACCTTCCTGCCCGTACCAGTTTGCTGACAATTTGCTGCCATGGACATTGAAATATAGATAATCTTTCTTCTGCAGCCATGCTTTGTCGAATTTGTCTTTCGTGACCGGTGGTGTACACTCCAGCTCCTCAGGCTCACCTATTGGCCGGTAAACGTTCTCCGATGACCTTTGCCAGACTCTGGCTGTCAGCCCGAAGGATTTGTCATGTCGTGACACAACTTTATTCAATTGCTGGACCATAAAATCACTGTTTCCACTATCCGGGATACGTGAGCATGCTCGTTCGGGGATGACGTAATTATCATCGCGCGAGGCATACGGATTATCAGATAATACACTTTCATCTGCATCATCACAGGGATTCTCCAGGCGAAAGAAAGGTATCACCTCATCGCCTCCCAACAGCAGGAGAAAATCGAAATCACCCAATTTCTTCTCAAAATCCGAAACATATTCTCTTATTGCCTCAGCATCCCTTGCCACGGGTTCAATCCCGTATTCATTTGGAGCATCATAATAGCAAAATACCGGTTCATATATCTTCCGCGACTCAACGTATTCATTTAGTGCTTTCTCTAAGGGGCGGATATCCCTGATTCGTTCATGCAGCGCCTCTTTGCCGCTCAGAATCAGCATCCGCATTGGTCATTATACTAAAATTCACAGCGAAGTCAAGAAATTGTAGCCATTTCGCTGTTGACTTTAGGTCCTTGCCATGTATAATACGAAATCACGGGGCGTGGCGCAGTGGCTTAGCGCGCATGGTTTGGGACCATGAGGTCGTGGGTTCAAATCCCACCGCCCCGACCTCACTAAATCCTAAATCTCAAATTCTAAACCCTAAACAATACCAAAATACAAAATCCAAATGACCAAAACAGACATCACGAACAAAGTGATAATGGGGTGTTTATCCGAAGTGCTCTTTTAACAACCTCGCGACCTCAGCCGGCGTCTCGCCAACCTTTATTCCGCAATCCTCAAAGGCCTTGATCTTTTCCGCCGCCGTGCCAGCGGTCCCAGAGATAATAGCTCCGGCATGGCCCATGCGCTTGTCCGCGGGCGCCGTCTTCCCAGCGATAAAGCCGAATACTGGCTTCTTGAAATTCTTCTTCACGTAGACCGCAGTATCCTGTTCATCACGGCCACCGATCTCGCCCACAACGACCACGGCTTCGGTATCCTTGTCATCTGCAAAAAGCTCAAGGCAGTCAATGAATTTAGTCCCGATTATCGAATCGCCACCGATACCCAGACATGTCGATTGACCGAGCCCGCATTTTGTTATCTGATCGACGATCTCATATGTTAATGTTCCACTCCTGGATACCACACCAACATTACCTTTCTTGAAAATATGTCCGGGCAAAATGCCCACCTTTGCTTCTTCCGGAGAAACAACGCCCGGCGAATTAGGGCCTATCAGGCGACTATGTTTATCTTTGAGATACTCAACGACCCTGACCATTTCGATGGCCGGAACACCTTCGGAAATGCAGACTATAAGTTTGATGCCCGCATCCGTGGCCTCATATACTGCATCAGGTGCGAATTTTGCTGGCACAAAGATGACCGATGTATTCGCGTCTGTCTTCTTAACTGCCTCAGCGACGCTATTGAAAACAGGAACTCCTTCTACCTTCTGACCGCCTCTTCCTGGAGTCACACCAGCAACAACATTTGTTCCGTATTTCACCATCTGCATCGTATGGAAACTACCATCCCTGCCTGTTATGCCTTGAACAAGCAATCTCGTGTTCTTGTCGACAAAAATACTCATCTTACTCCTTTCGCCTTACTTCAAGAGAGCGATGGATTTCTGGGCACCCTCATCCATTGTCTTGGCAAAAATCAATCCTGCCTCTTTAAGGATCTCCATTGCCTTATCTTCGTTGGTTCCAGTGAGACGTGCGACTATAGGATGCTTTATGTTCAATGTTTTCTTTGCCTGCAGAATACCATTTGCCACATCGTCACAACGCGTTATTCCTCCGAATATATTAAAGAAGATCACCCGCACGTTTTCGTCTTTCAGCAGAATCTTCAATGCATTCATGACTTTCTCCGGGGAAGAGGAACCTCCGATATCCAGGAAGTTCGCAGGTTCACCGCCGAAATGCTTGACCAGATCCATAGTTGCCATTGCCAGACCTGCACCATTGACAACACATCCGATATTTCCACTGAGCCGCACATATGATAGATCTTGCTCTTTGGCAAGCAATTCATTTTCATCCTCACTCTCTCGGTCACGCATTGCTTCAATTTCAGGATGCCGAAACAACCCATTATCATCGAAGTTGATCTTCGCGTCGAGTGCAATCAGCCGCCCCGAACGGTCGACGACCAAAGGATTGATCTCGGCAAGCGAAGAATCAAGCGCAACGAAGAGCTTATAGAGTTTTGATACAACAGAAGCACACTCAAATGCAATTTTCGGATCGTCATACAGGAACAGGCCGATCTCTCTTGCCTTGTGAAGCATCAAACCCAGAAGCGAGTCTGCGTACACTTTATATATCGCCTCCGGTTTCTGTCGAGCGATTTCCTCGATCTCGACGCCGCCCTCTTTGCAGGCCATCACTACTGTTTTCTTCTCTGTCCGGTCAACAATGATACCGAGATAAGCCTCGCTCCCGATATCAACCGCTTCTGAAACCAGTACTTTCTTAACGGGTATGCCCTTTATTTCCATGTTCAAAATGGATTCGGCATACTGCCTTACCTCATTTTCGTTTTTTGCCAGTTTTATGCCGCCAGCCTTTCCACGGCCGCCTACCATAACCTGTGCCTTTATGACACAAGGAATACCGATTTCCTTGACAGCAGCCATCACTTCCTCAACCGTACGGCACATCTTCTCCTTTGGCGTCAAAATGCCGTATTTCTTGAAGATTTCCTTTGCCTGATACTCATGAACCTTCAATTTGCCTCCTTGATATTCTTTAACTTGGTGCTTAACATTGACATTTAACGTTCTTTAAATAATGGATAAAAACTTGCCATAGAATAGCCAAATATTGGCTTGAGTCAATACCAATTGCCACCCAGCACTCGCAAGACATTCCGTCTGATCAGCTCTGTTTGGGTTACCGAAAATGATCGATGAAAGAGAAGTTATTTACTTTCGATGTCTTTTAGGTCGTCAGTCCATTCCGGCACAATCGCTCTAAAAATCGTGTCTATGGTCTGCCTGAACCCTTCATCGAGACCCAGTCTGTTCAATTCCCCGATGGCTTCACGGTACTCCTGAGTCGTGATGCGACGGTTCATGTCTGGGTACTGTTCCGCTTTGTGCGTCGGGTAGTATTGAGCCATCACGTTAACCACTGTCCTTTGTGATAGATTCTTACGGATGAATTCAAAACACTCCCTGCTTCCGGCCTTGTTATTCGGCAGGACGAGATGGCGGATCAGGAGTCCTTTATGTGCTACGCCATCCTCCACCGACAAATCCCCAACCTGACGATGCATCTCTATCAGCGCCGGTCTCACCATATCCCAGTAATCTTCAACGGCCGAGTATTTGCCGGCGAGCACATTATCAGCATACTTAATATCCGGCATATAGATATCAACAATGCCCTCTAACATTCTCAGAGTTTGTACTGATTCGTAGCCACCGCAGTTATAGACGATGGGCAGATCCAGACCCTTATCCTGGGCAACAGCCAACGCAGCAACTATCTGCGGTACCCAGGGCGTAGGTGTGACAAAATTGATGTTGTGGCAACCTCGTTCCTGCAGTCTGAGCATCATTTCAGCCAGATCTTCAATGGTCGTCTTCCTACCCATCCCCAACTGACTTATTTCATAGTTCTGGCAAAACACACAATGCAAATTGCAGTGGGTCAAAAATATGGTACCCGAACCGTGGCGACCGACGAGCGGTGGTTCCTCCCCAAAATGTTGATGGTAGGATGAGACTTCAACATCCGCTCCGGCATTGCAGCTGCCCAACTCGCCGCTCAACCTATCGACCCCGCACTCACGTGGACACACCTTGCACGGTGTCAGGAGTTCATAGAATTTCTTAACGAGGTCTTTCGTGATTTTCTTCATCACTATCCACCGGATGCGTGAAATTCGCTAAAATGGAGCACTTCAGCGTTTGGGACGCTTTCTTCCCTTCCCTTTCCGTCTTGAACCTTGTCCCAGCCCTCTATCAGCCCTATTTGAGCCTTTTCTGAACCTTCTATTAACATCTGCCCCATACTTATAATACGCCGCGCATGAACCTTCGGAAGAAACCATGCACGGACCAACAGGAGTCAATGGCGTGCACTTACCACTGAAAAGAGCGCAATCATAAGGCATCTTGAGCCCGAGCAAAACCTGGCCGCATAAGCACCCTTTTGGCTCAACTGACTCTGGAACATGAAGATCAAACTTCCTGCGCGCATCATAAAGTTCAAAATCTTCACGCAACATCAGACCGGATGCAGGTATAACACCGATCCCACGCCAGCGGCTCTCGCAAACTTCGAATACAGTATAGAGGAGCTCTAATGCTTTCCGGTTTCCCTCTGGACTGACCACACGCTCATATTCGATCGTGATGCTACTCTTACCATCAATGATCTGTTTTACCAGTATCAAGATGCCCTGCAAAATATCGATCGGTTCAAAACCTGTTATGCACCCGGGTATGTGATACTTGTCAGCAAGGAACTCATATGGCCCGCTGCCAATGATCGCCGAAACGTGTCCCGGAAGAATCAACGCGTCAACATTGATCTTGGGGGAACCAGCAATGTAGTCAAGCGCTGGTGGTATCAACTTGAAAGCGGGTAGCAAGTAGAAATTCCCAACATTTTTCTTTTCGGCCGCAATTATTGTTGCCGCAATCGTCGGGGATGTAGTCTCAAAACCCACTCCGAGGAAAACAACTTCCTTACCGGGATTTCCCTCCGCAATGGCTAATGCATCTAGCGGCGAATAAACAATACGTGGAGAGTATGCCTCCAGAGTAGCTCGTGTGCCGGGTACCCTGACCATATCCCCGAATGTGGTGATGATGACATTCTTTTGCTGGCTCAGGGCAATACCATAGTCGATTGTCTCCTGAGGAGTAACACAGACCGGACACCCAGGACCTGAGAGCAGATGGAGATTTGCAGGCAACATTGATCTCATCCCCGATTTGGCGATTGCCATCGTGTGTGTACCACATACTTCCATCAGGCCAATGGGCCGGTCCACAATTCTGGATATTGCCTTTATGATCTTACCAGCAGTTGTATCCATCAGAATTTCCTTGTAGTTTGGCTGACGCTACTAATTGCGCACGACCATAGGTATCAATGCAGCCACCTCTGCCACCGATACTATATTTTCTCGACTTTAGGATAATGAATACGGACCGTGTTCCGCCCCATACCCTTTGCTTCGTAGAGGGCGTCATCCGCAGATTTTATCACTTCTGTAACCGTACTACCGTCATCCGGAAATGACGCGACTCCCGCAGAAAAAGTAATCCTGTTCCGCGATTGTCCGCGGGCAAAATCATACATTTCCAGGTCATGCAGAAGATTCTCCACTATGCGCGCCGTATCTTGTTTCTTGATCTCCGGGCACATCACTATGAATTCGTCACCGCCATAGCGGGCAATAATATCAGTATCTTCAAAATGTTCCTTAAAGATCTCCGCCAGCTTTATGAGCAGCTGGTCTCCTGCCTGATGGCCAAGAGAATCATTGAAATCCTTGAACTTATCTAAATCGATGATTGTAATCGAAACGCTGTGCTGAAAACGCCGGGCACGATTCAACTCTTCCTGCAAACGGTCTTTGAAGTACCCTATGTTGAATAGCTTTGTCAGCGGGTCTGTCGACGCAGAAAATGTAATGTTCTCGAAACTGCGCGTGTTATTAAGCGCGACCGCCGTCATCGTTGAGACAATGCCGAGCAAATTCTTCTCCCTCTCGTCAAAATCATTACCGCGGCATATGGCGATCACCCCGAATAGTTTATCCTGGAATACCACTGGATAGCATATGTCGGGCTTGAATCCCTCATACGGTTCCTGCATAATTCCGAAGAACTGAAACTCTCTGTTGCCAATTGGAAGTCTTTTCTCAGCCGTAAGTCCCACCTTACCCTCACCTAATTGATATACTATCTTCGGTATCAGATTGTCATCAATGCCCCGTTCTGCAACTATGTTGAGCCGCTTGCCTTTCTCATTATAGAGGAATACCGCGAGTTCATCGGCCTCAAGATAATTGGAGAGTAATCCGAGCGTTTCATTTGCTATTTCTTCAGGATTCAAGCGCGCCGTGAGTCTTATCATCGATGCAAAGAAGAGATTATTCATCGAGTTGATTCTCTTCAATTCAGCCTTCAAATGATAGTTTTCCCGCTTGTGCCGTTCCAGTTCGTCAGCAAGTATGTCACTTCGCACTACTTTCCTCGGCTCTGCTCGCTCGCGGCGTGTGAAGACCGTAACGAATATGAGGATTATCATCAGCGACCCTACACCAATGAGGACAAAGAAAGTGCTCATATCCATGATAATTGAATTCTATATGGTTTTGAAAAAAAGTCAACAATATCTTTGTTTTTCTGTAGAACATCAGATCAATAATTAGCTACATCTTGACGCAATCCTTCAAATGAATACAATCTATCTGTTTTCCAAACTAATATCAAGGAGATGTGCATTATATGAACCAGAAATATCTTCTAACACTATTCATTTTCCTGGTGAGAATGCCGTACGGACAGTCACCTGAGAATAGCGCACACGAACAGATACTGGCGATCGCAAAAGAGCACTATGACAATGGCGCTTATGCCCAGGCAATAACCCAGCTCGAGACCATTCTTCCTTATCTGGAGGGGAAAATAGTCATCGATGCCCACGTTATTCTTGCCTTCAATTATGTCGCGATCGGCGACGACGCGAGCGCCATAGAGCATTTCAAGAATGCGCTTACCCTGGACCCGGAACTTGACCTGGATCAATACGAAACCACGCCGGAAATACTGGCCGTTTACAAGGAAGCTGCGCAGGAGCAAGCGTATGAGTACGCTGGTTGTTCTTGTTTCATCCCCGGCATCGGGCAAATACTGAAAGGGGATTATACAAAAGGACGGGCAATAATTGCGACCTCAGCGGTCACGCTGGCTGGCACTCTGGTATCCTGGTCTATTGCTGACGGTAAACGCAGCACTTATCTCTCCCTCGGTCCTTATGATCTGGATGAGATTGAGGAAGCATACAACGATTATAATCGATGGCGCAGAATAACCGTCTTGTCCGCAACCGTATTCCTGGGCGTCTATGTTTACAGCATCGTCGATGCGATGATATCACGGATTCCTTCTAAGCTGAATAGATCAAAGAGACAATCGGGAATCATGTTCAAATTTGATAATGAATCCACCGGTATTAGTTATGTGTTCAAGCTATAGCGCACACCGGTTTTTTATACACATTGCATGCGTTATTGCACTCTGTGCAACACGTTGCCTGGACGCACCGCATGACAACCCATACGATCCCGAGAATCCGAATAAGGCATACCTTTCCATCAACGTCAACGAACTGGGATTGTTCGACCTGCAAGGTGCCACTGTCAGTCTGATTCATGACGGATCGACAGTGCAGTCAGACACCAGCAACGAACACGGTAGTCTGGTATTTGCAGAAGTAGATCCTGGTATCTACTATCTGCGGGCAGAAGCCACCTATTTCTCGGCCGTCGAGCAAGGTCCTGAAACTTTGTGGGCAGGTTTCGAAATATCCCGTATGATCGAAATGCTCACCCTCAATTTCGATGACGAAATGCCTGGGGTTTCTACACCTCACCACTTAAGCAGCATTACCGGCATGTGGGAAATCATTGAGGACTATGGCCAACCAGAAGCACATTCGATACCACGCGTGTATCGGGGTATTGATAGCAGTCCCGAAGAAATTGCCCTATCCTTATGTGATACTGCTGCTCAATACTTCCTTATTGAAACGAAGTTAAAAGTTGAAGAATCCTCTTCGGAAAATTGGAGAACCGGCATTGTGTTTAGATACCAGAATGCCTTAAATTGCTACAGATTGCTTTTGTCGCCCGATACAATACAATGCTACTCGCTGATCAACGGTCAACTCAACGATATCCGCACAGTGGAAAGAGAATCATCCGTTGGTGTCTGGCATACCATCAGGGTAGGACGCCGTCAAGGTGAAGGGTTGATAAGAATTCGTTTAGATAACGAGACCCTATTCACCCTATATGACAATATCTTCTTGGGCGGGCACGTTGGGTTGATCGTTTCCAATGGCGATGATTTTATCCCTGCAGTCGTCGACTTCGACGATGTCAGCATAGATCTATTGTATTCGTATATACAGTAGAACTTCCGGCGGCTCCGCCGAATATCTCGCTAAGAATCCCTACTACATCCTTGTGGCTATACCTACTTTGGCGGTGAATTTGTTCACCGTCGTTCCTTCAACAAAAATGAAACCGTAGTCGAGCTGAAGCGGTATCTGTGTGTTCTTTGATATCATGATAGCCACACCGGCGAACGCATCAGCGCCGAAATGCATATCAGATTGTCCTTGGGCAAACCATAAATGCAGCACCGGCGCGAAGCCAATATACGGCTGTAATTTCGCATCACGCCCTGCGAAAGGATATTTGAAGGCAACGGCTGCGGATACATCAATGAGACGTTCGCTGTGAATGTTGCCGCTCCAGAAACCCAGCATTGGAGAAATCTTGAAATTCTGGATCAAAACATCGACAAACCCGGTCAGAGCATATCCCCAAAAAACATCATCCTCGACCCAATAAGGCCCGAATCCTCCCAGAATACCGAGCTCTGACGCAAAGCATGGACCGACCGCCAAAAAACACATCAAGAATACAAGTAGCATAGATTTTTTGGACATTGCTCCTCCTCCTGTGTGAATCGACACACCCAAGACACAAACTAACAGATAATGCTTTAGACCGCTGCCGACACTTTGCCGCGCAATTATACGACCATGATGCCAAATGTCAACCAGCAGCAACGTAACCAAGATCATATAAGAACATCAAACATCGATACACAACCATGCTCCTCCTGACAAGCAACTTGACACTGTGATACTGAGTAATATACTCAACAAATGTATCTTATCCCACTCTTACTCTTATTGAACGCATCGGGTTCAGTAAGCGGGTTCATTGCGGATGCATCAAATGGCGAAAGACTCGCCTACACGAATATCTATCTGGAAAATACCATGCTCGGAACAGCATCCAATGATAAAGGATATTACATTATTCATAAAATACCTTCTGGTCCTTACCGGATCGTGTATTCCTACATTGGATATGAAAACGTCTCGAGAGAAATCTTCATACAGGAAAACAAGAACCTGACTTTGAACATTGAATTGAATCCTTCGGCAATAGAAGTGGAAGAAATAACCGTTTCCGCAGAGAGAACAAGATTTGAACAGACCGTCGAAGTCAGTCACATCCTGTTCACCCCAAGAGAAATCACTTCTGTGCCCAGATTGTTTGAAGGCGACCTGATAAAAACACTGCAACTCATGCCAGGCGTTGTCACGATGCATGATCTATCGAACAAACTTCACGTCCGGGGTGGAAGTCCGGACGAGAACCTTGTGCTTCTGGATGGTATCACCGTGTATAATCCGTCAACTCATTTGGGGGGACTCTTTTCCACTTTTAATCCTGATGCGGTCGGCTATGCCGAACTCTACGCTGGAGGATTCCCCGCCAATTACGGAGACCGTCTGTCTTCTGTGCTCAGCGTCAACACGAAGGAAGGTAATTCAAAGGAGTTTGCCGGCATGTTCAGTTTTGGCCTGGTCACGTCGAGATTATTGGTTGAGGGACCGATACCGAACGGTTCTTTTCTTATCAGCGCCCGGCGGAGCTACTTCGATGCCCTGGTCTGGCTATACGACAAGATACGCGACGACGATATCGAACTGCCATATTACTTCTACGATTTCATCGGGAAGGTGAATTTCAATCCATCGCCTGAAAACAGATTCACGGTCGCCGGGCTGAGCAGTACCGACGTACTTGACTTTCAGGAAATAGAGACCGAAACACCGGATGAACGGATCGGTCTTGACTGGGGGAACAGAGGAGTCTCCTTGCGTTGGCGCAGCGTGTTTACACCGAAATTCTACGGTGAAATCGTCGGAGCCTGGAGCAATTTTCTGACCCAATTAAGGTATGAAAACCTCAACGACACAACAGAAAATCTGAATCTACACGAGGATATAATCGATTACACAGCGAAGTGCGATTTCAACTATTTCTGGGGCGAAAACCACACCATGGAATTCGGGATCGAAGGGAAAAGCTCTGCGATTGGATACAATTGGGATTTTGAAGAAGGAATGTCTTTGGATCAGGAACATCAGGTCAACCTCATCGCTACCTATATTAAGAGTAAGATATTTCTGATCCCATCGGTCTTATCCGTCCAGCCGGGGCTCAGATCGATCTACTACAGTAAAGGCAAAAGATTGTGTATAGATCCTCGGCTCGGGATCAAGTACCTCTTCAAACCAAATACAGCCTTCAATTTTGCACTGGGCAAATACAGTCAATTCATAGTTACTGTCAACAGCCAGGAATCATATTTCTCGATATTCGATTTCTGGCGCCCCGTTGATGAAACGCAAGCCATCCCGACGGCGTATCACGCAATCGCCGGATTTGAACAGTGGTTCGATGAAAAAACAAAATTCACGATCGAGCCATATTACAAGAAATACTACAATCTACTCATACCAACTGAGGATGATATTTACTTCAGTGCGCCCACCGAAAGCCTGCAATTAGGAGATGGTTACTCGGCTGGCGTCGATGTATTCTTCAAGAAAACTCTCAAGAATGTATTTGGTTGGATCAGCTATTCACTTTCCTTCACCAAACGGAGATTCGACGGAAACTACTATTCACCCCGCTACGACCGCAGGCACAACCTGAATATCGTACTTGGGTTTACTATCCCTCAATCCATACCTTTGCTAAAGAACGGCACTTTGAGCACACGATGGTACATGGCTACCGGACTCCCATACGCTCAGGATATTGCGCGGTACAGGTATTATTACTGGGATCCGCGTTGGGGCATTAACGATTACGATTGGGAGATCATCAGCAGCGCGCGCGATGCTTACCGCCTTCCATTATCCCACCGTCTCGACCTTCATATTGAGAAGAACATGAAGATATTCGGCTTGAAAGGTTCATGGTACTTAGATGTCATCAATGTCTACAACCGCAAGAACATCGCATTCTATACGGTTGACTATGATCAGGATCCTCCGGAAATAAACAAATATTCGCTCTTGCCAGTCCCGATACCCAGTTTTGGATTTAATCTGACCTTCTAAGATGAAGAGAAACCTGAGGAAACGATCGAAATCCCTGATCACCTGGCTATTGCCGGTTGTGTTACTTATCAGCAGTAAGTGTGAGACTTACGTTGATATTGACTACGATCCGCAACTCAATGTTTTCGGCATTCTCAGCAACGCACAACAAAGACAGGAAATTCTCGTTGACCGTACTTATCAAATAGACGAACCATCCGGACCGGCGATCGACGACGCTCTCGTCATTCTATCAAAGGATAACCTGGTCGATACATTGGAATTCTTGATCATGAATGACCGATATGTATCGGATCCTTTCACCCTACAGCCAGAAGGTACATATGACCTTCTGGTGATAAAAGAGGGTTTTGATACCCTTCGAGCGGCAACAACTATCCCGGGTAACTTCACCATATTCTTTCCGGTATATGGTGATACACTTACGCTCCAGGACACAATAGCCCTGACCAGGAGCGAGGGTGCTCTTCTATATAGCATTGCATTCACACAAAACACCGGAGGCTTTGGCCCATTTACCTGGTATGAACCTGACCCGTCTGACACCCTCGTTCAGATACCGGTTGGCGAGTACTGGGACGAGCCGGTTGAAGGTTACTTTACGATTTACATTGCCGCCTACGACAGCAACTTCTACGAATACTATCTCGTAGAAGGAGACAGCATAATACAGGCCGGCGTAACGGGCGGCGTCGGTCTATTCGGCTCCATGTGGACACGAGCCACCAGCACCTACGTCCTCTTCGAATAAACCGGAATAAACCGGGGACAGGCATACACTTTTAACACTTTTGATATCACTGGTCTTATCTGTCAGTTTATCATCATTTTGCTATCAAGAATAGCTATTTTGCTCTGATTATCGAAAGAAATCTGCATCAGAGTACTCTTTCCACACCCCGGAAAAGTATTAAAAGTGTATGCCTGTCCCCAAGATACGGGGTCTTGACACTTAAGTGTTACTGCATATTATTCATATGAGGAATTGGCAATGATCGACGAGAATTCGCGGCCTTCGCAACAGCGCTTCGGCATACGCAACAAGATGGTGCTGAGTTTCGGCATATTGTTTGCCGTGACGCTCATCGCCGTGAATGCGGTTAGCATGTTCGGTATACCGTTCACTTCTTTCCATGGTACATACGGGATTGAACGCGCCGGAGCAATGCGTGACCTCGATCTTATCGCCGGGCTCAAGCAGGAACGGCTGCAAGTGTGGATTGCCGAACGAAAGGCCAATATGCAGATGATCACGCACTGCGAGAAGATCGTCGGCTCGATCCGCGGCCTCAAACGAGTGATTGCAGAGAAAAATCTGATGCCCAACCGGCCCACGTTCAGAACCGATATGCAGCGTGAACCGCATTACTTGATCCTCCGTAAGGAACTGCTGTTGATGCTTGAGATATATCGTGAGTATAATACACTCTGCATTATCGATGCCCAGCTTGGATTTTGCATGGTATCCACAGACATTGCGCATTTAGGAAAACACGTTTTCAACAAGCGATTCATCCGCGAAGCGGTCGACGGCATTCACGGTGAGGCGGTCGATCTTGAATTGCATCCAATATCACAGAAACCAAACATAGTATTCACGCGTCTCATAAAGGATAATGCGGAACGGCCGATGGCGGTACTGGTTGCACATGTCGATGCTGATGCATTTATCAAACCAATGCTCTATGTCGGCGAAGAACTCGGCAAGAGTGATGAAGTCATGATCCTTGACGAACACGCGCGTCCGCTGGTCACATTGAAGAACCCAATGGTGAACGGAGAAAACGCCAGGATGCTCGTAGACAGTATTCAAACACAGGACGCAGCACTCGTCACCCAGGGGAAGGACGGTGTCATGGCAACCAAGGATTACCGCGGTGTGCCGGTATTGGCCGCATACCGGTTCATTCAGATCGCACCGAACCGCGGTATGGGTTTGATCCTGAAGCGCGATGAAGCGGAGACCGTACGCAGCATCTGGAAGCGGATCGGTTATTCTCTTATTGCGGCTCTTTGCGGCATCGTGGTCGCGCTCGTTCTTACGGCATTGAATGCCGCCCGGATATCAGAACCAATCATCAAACTGAGCAACACGGCACGGGCAGTGGAAGCTGGAGACCTCACGGCACGCGCACTACCGACGACCAAAGACGAGGTCGGCGCCCTGGCGACTGTTTTCAACTCAATGCTCAACCGGATCCAGCAATGGCACGCCGAACTGGAAAAAGAGGTCGAGGCGCGTAGCAAAGCGCTAAAGAAGATCAATAAGGAGCTGGGGGAGAGAATCGTCCAGCACGAACGTGCTGAAAGCGCGCTCAGAGAAAGCAAGGAATTCGCTGAGAAACTCATCAACTTGATGCGGGACGGCTTTGCCGTTTTTGATACAAAAGGCGTGCATATCAGCGTGAATCCGTCGCTCTGCAGCATGACCGGATTTTCTGCGCGGGAGCTGCTCGGTGCGGGACCTCCGCATCCTTATTGGCCTGAAGAAGAAATAGAGAAATTTCAAACATCCTACAGGGAAATGCTTCTCGGTAAACCCGGGGAATTCGAATTGATGATGAAAAGAAAGGACGGCACTCGCTTCCCAGTCCTGGTGAGCCCATCACGGACAAAAGATGCACAGGGCAACGTGAATTACTACTTTGCGGCGATCAAGGACATCTCAGAAAGAAAGCGCGTGCTCGAAGCCCTACGTCAGAGCGAAGAGAAATACCGGCTGCATTTTGAATACGCATCTGACATTATTTACTCGATCGACCGGGATTTGCGCCTTCTCAGTGTCTCGCCATCGGTAGAAAAAGTGCTCGGCTATAAACCCGAGGACCTGGTCGGCAAGCGCATCACCGACCTGAATATCATTGTACCGGAACATATCGATGCGTTTACACGTGATTTGGCACAGATCCAGGCCGGTGCGCAGATACAAGCCCCCGTCTATGAATTCATAAGTAGAACCGGCGAGCGTAGATTTGGTGAGGTAAGCAGCGCTCCTCTGTACCGCGACCAGAAGATCATTGGCGTCGTATCCGTCGCCCGAGATATAACCGCCCACATAAAAACCGACGAAGAATTGACAAGAAGCAACCGCGCCCTGAGGATAATCAGCACCTGTAATATGACCCTGGTCCGCGCAACCGAGGAAAAAGAGTTACTCACAGAGATCTGCCGGTCGATCACGGAAATCGGTGGCTACATGCTTGCCTGGGTCGGCTATGCCGAGGACCACACGCAAAAAACGATCAGAATTGCTGCGCACTCTGGCAAAAAAATACAGCATATCAAGCGTCAGAAGTTGACATGGGCAGACAACAAGGATGGCAACAATCCTTTCGGCATAGCGATTCGTTCCAAGACGAACTATATGTGTCCTAATGCGCAAAATGCTGATGCAGACATGGTCATCTGTCGCGAATTATTGAAGCACGGCTTCAAATCGCTGATGGTGTTACCCCTCATGAACGGCGAGAAGATCCTCGGCACCCTAAATATCCACTCCGCTCATGCCGAAGCCTTTGATGAACGCGAAATCAACCTGCTACAAGAACTCGCCGATGACCTCACATATGGCATCCAGGCCTTGCGCGCCCATATCGCGCGCAAAGAGGCAACTGAAGCACTCGAATTGAGCTACACGAAGCTGCGAAAGACCCTTGAAGAAACAGTGAATGCCCTGGCTTCGGCAACGGAAAAACGTGATCCGTACACGGCTGGCCACCAGCGGTCGGTCACACAGCTGGCCTGCGCCATCGCCGAGGAGATGAAGATGACCGAAAACCAGATCGAGGGCATTCGTATTGCCGGATTGCTCCACGATATCGGAAAACTATCGGTGCCGGCAGAGATCCTCAGCAAACCTGGAAACCTGAGTGAGAGCGAATTTTCTATCATAAGATTGCATAGTGAAATCGGCTACGATATACTGAAGACGGTCAATTTCCCATGGCCCGTTGCCCAGATAGCATTAGAACACCACGAACGTATCAACGGTTCTGGTTATCCAAAAGGTCTTGCCGGCAACAAAATCCTGCAGGAGTCAAAAATAATGGGGGTCGCCGATGTGGTCGAGGCAATGTCGTCACATCGACCCTACCGGCCGGCACACACGATCAAAGAGGCACTCGAGGAGATCAAGAACAACCGCGGTATTCTCTACGACGCCAAGGTCGTGGATGTATGTTTTGCTTTATTTGAGAAGAAGAAATTCAGGTTCAAGCGATCCTGACAAAACACAACCCAGAATACAGAAGTTGAGAAGCTCAGAGGTTCAGAAATTGTGATCGCAAACCAAAGTCTTCAACAAAGACTAGCCTCGTAGGATATCTCCGACCGCTCCAGGAAGATAGTTCCATAGATGGAATGTCAACTTGTCATCTTATTTTGATGACTTTCCGAACGATCTCATCTTCAACCTTTATAAAGTAAACACCCGGCTGAATCATGTCTGGTTCCACAACCCTTCCTGCGATGTCGAAGACTTTGCATTTCGAGCCTTCGGGGAGTTGCAGAGGGCCGCCAAAGATGGTTGAAGTAAATTCCTTGGTGTCAACGCAGGGGATTTTATTCTCTTGAATCTTAACATCTGACAGCAACTTAATAACATAAACATCCTCATAGCCAAATGGTCCCTTGCAGCCTGCAACGACATAACCCCCGTCACTAGTCTGCTGCACCGAAAACCCCGCAGCATTCTCTATTCCGCCGTAGGTGGCAGTCCAAACCGTATCACCACTAGTATCTATCTTTATCATGTAGACATCATTACTCGGGCCAAGAGATGAAGTCCACCCTGCAACAACAAACTGGCCGTCGAACGTCTCTTGTACTTCATACCCCCACTCCACGGCATATCCACCATAGTGTCTTGTCCACATCGTATCACCATTCACATTGGTCTTTATGATATAAACGTCATCAAGACCGACGCCGTATGAAGAGGTATATCCTGAAATAACATATCCGCTGTCTGATGTCTGCCACACTGAAAGGCCTGCATCGTAACCCAACCCCCCATAGGTGCGCGTCCAGAGTGTATCGCCGACGGAATCCGTCTTCACCAGAAATACGTCAAAGTTACCAAAAGAAGTTGTCAAACCAACAAGAACGTATCCTCCGTCATGTGTCTGTTGCACACAATAACCATGGTCATGTCCTGCGCCGCCATATGTTCTGGTCCAAATATGATTCCCCAGAGAATCTACCTTTATCAAATAGAAATCCTCCAAGCCGGCACCAAAGGAAAGCGTTGTTCCTGCAATAATGTATGCTCTGTCCGCAGCCTCCAGAACAGACCAACCATAATCATTTTCGACACCTCCATATGTCCTGCTCCATAGCGTGTCGCCGTTTGCATCTGTTTTCAGAAGATAAACGTCACCGTTTCCCGAACCAAATGAAAATGTCCGTCCAACAGCGATATATCCTCCATCTGAAGTTTGCTGGACAGACCAACCATCATCATCATCAACGCCGCCGTAAGTCTTTTCCCAGAAGTTATTACCCAGTGAATCGATTTTGATTAGATAAACGTCACTGCCTCCCATGCCAAAAGATGTTGTCCATCCCGTAATGATAAAGCCTCCGTCTGATGTCTGCCTAACAGCATATCCATAATCAGCGCTGTCACCACCATACTGTCTCGTCCACAGCGTATCTGCTGCTTGTGTGTATCCAAGAGTGACTGTGACAAAAGTCGACAACAATACTATATTCTTTATACCTACCTCCACGTTGCTATGCCGAAATGACCATCTATACGCCATTACCGAAAGATAACAAGCAACGCGGTTATAGCATACAGTTTAACTCAGGGGTTGTCAGAAGGATATTTTCACCCGAGGATGATCATAATCGTAACGGTTCTCAGTTTTTTTGATAACCCTGTCGGTCCTGCCATCTATCACAACCAAATGGCGATAGTATGTGCAATAGAGAACATTATCAGTCGAGTCATAGGCTAACGCATAACAGCCTGGCTTGATGTTAGCGATTACCCTATCTGTCACACCATCGATAACTGCGATACCATGACCAGCCCTTGTCGAGCAGTAGATTTTGTTATCATTAGAATTATAGACAAAGGCATAAGGATCCCGACCAACCTTTATAGTTGTGATCACCATGTCGGTCGTACCATCGATCACCGTTACATTATCGCTCGCCCAATTTGCGCAGTAAATCTTGTTATCTACTGAATTATAGCCAAGGCTTCTGGGTCTATTACCAACACCAATGGTTGCGATCACACTATCTGCCGTACCATCTATCACCGTCACATTTTCGCTATTCCAATTTGCGCAGTATACCTTATCATCGGTTGGGTTGTGCATTAAAGCCCAAGGGGCGTCACCGACTGCTATGGTAGTAATCACCCTGTTGGCCGCACCGTCGATCACCGTTACATTATCGCTCGCTCTATTTGCACAATAGACCTTGTTATTGGCGGGACTACAAAGTAATGTCCAAGGTTTGTTACCAACAGGGATCGTAGCGATCACACTGTCGGTTGTACCATCGATCACGGTCACATCATTGCCCCCCCAATTCGAGCAATAAATCTTATTGTCTGTGGGATTGTACGCCAGGAAACGCGGAACATCACCGACCGGGATTACCCTTTTCGTCGTTCCATCATAGACTACCACATGATATTTGTGCTTGAAAATCCTGTTACCAGCGGAATTGTAGACCCATCCTGCAGGGAGATGCTCAAGCGTGTAGATTTTGATATCATTGGAATTGTAGACCCATGTTTCAGGGAAGCGCTGCAATTTAACTCTTATTTCAAGAGACTGGGCCAAAAAGAAATGCGGGGATATAACAAACAGCAACATGACCACGAATATCCGACGCTGTTTATGTGTCATATATTTCTCCTCCTTTCAACTACCTCTACCAGAATACTCTAACTACTGCCGAGAAATTATATGCCAAAGCATCATATTGTCAACAATACATAGTGATAGGTACATCATTTTTGCGGGAGAATCAAGAAATAAAAACGGGGAGTGATCTTAAGCCACTCTCGTTGTGCTACGCTTTTAGTCTCTATCTAACCTTAATGACCTTCTGTCGCAACCATACTGGTCGCGTTGATTACAACGATAACAAATAGATTACAATGACATTATTACCGGATTTTGACAACTTTCTGAACGATCTTATCATCTATTTCTATAAAGTATATACCGCGTGTTATCGCAGTCGGCTCTACAACCCGTCCCGTGATGTCAAAGACTTTGCATTTCTTACCTTCGGGCAGTTGTAGAGGACCGCAAAAAATTGTAGCCCCAAGGATGTTTTGCTTCTCGACGCATTTGACAAATGGCTGTTCCTCAATACCAATGGGTGCCGTGAGCCAGGGAACAAAATCAACATGATTAGATACCGAATCGCCCAGGCCTCCAGGATTGGCTGTCGGGTGATAGGGACCGGTTGCATCTCCCCACCAGTTGGAGTCAGCACTGACTATTAAAGTTGTGTCAGTATTGCATACTCCAAAACCAATGTTGTCGCAGATATCGTTATTGCGTATCACTGGGTTGGAGAGATTGCCCCAAAAATCTGGTTGGCAGTATATACCATTACCATTATTGCCTGATATGATACAACCGCTAACAACCGGTGAAGAACCGTCGCAGACCATGCCGCTGCCAAATCCTGTCAGCGGTATCACGTTTTCTGATACAATATTGCCGGTAAGGGTCGGTGAAGATTGATAGAAGTAGATGCCGCCCCCATCCCAGACAGCCGTATCATTACTTACTGTATTATTGCTGATGGTCGAGGAAGCTCCCTGGTAGTGTACGCCACCGCCGCAGTATCCTGTATTACCCGTAATGTCGTTGCCGTCGATGAACGGTTCAGAACTGTCGCAGCCGATGCCGCCACCAAAATTCGCATAATTACCAGTAATAGTATTCTCTGTAATAACAGGTGCGGAGCCATAGTCACAGGCAATGCCACCGCCTATCCAGCCACACATGCATTCGCCTGTTGCATTGTCAGCGATGACATTGTTAGTAATCGTCGGCATAGAGTTGCCCATACAATAGATGCCGCCGCCAGAGACTGTGGCATAGTTTCCATTGATAGTATTATCCATAATAATGGGCGCAGAGCTGTCGATACATGCAATACCGCCGCCACTTACCCCATCATGAACGCCTCCTCCGTTTTCTGAAACAATGTTGCCAGCGATTATTGGTGAAGAATTACCTAAACAGACAATACCGCCGCCAAGACCAGCGCCACTAACTCTATTACCAGTGATGATGTTGTTGGTAATCGTCGGCGAAGAGTTTTCGCAATAGATACCAGCTCCATGGTCGTATGTGCCGGTTAGATATCCGTTGCGAATAGTAAACCCACCAATTAGAGTCACAGAATCTACTCCTGTGGATATGCATATCACTCGTCCAGTGCTATCACCATCTATAATCGTCGTATTTGGCCCCAATTCACTCATAAGGTGTATTCCCTGAATATTCGGCCAGACGATGTTTTCAAGGTAGACACCAGGACCGACGAGCACCGTATCCCCAGTCGTACAG
This sequence comes from candidate division WOR-3 bacterium, assembly GCA_029858255.1. Taxonomy (NCBI): domain Bacteria; kingdom Pseudomonadati; phylum Caldifarciminota; species Caldifarciminota bacterium. The sequence continues at coordinate 36,640 of JAOUFJ010000022.1, forward strand.
GAATCCAGACAATCCTGAACGCAGTTGAATGTGGAATCAGGGTGTACATACCAGACGGTTGCATATGCTATGCTTGTGACTATCAACAAAGAGATTGCTACTGTTAACACACCTACATTCTTCATACTACCTCCTTCTATATTGAAAAACCATAATACACAACTCTTGAGAAAATCTACTCATAGTTATGGTTCATAAGTACACTTCTATCGACAATCAAATGTTTGTTTATAATCGTAATTCGGTTTATCACCGCCATCTCACAGGGCTTCTCACAGATCCGTAAAACGAGAGATATACGTGGCCAGACAACGCTCAAACAAAGAAATTGAGAGGTTAAGAAGCTAATACAGCAAACTGAAGTCACGAAAAGCACTTCCAACCTGCTATATTTTGTTAACTTTCAGCAGTATTATCCTCCGATATTTCATACTAATGCACAGATTGCCTATTTCTCTCCCTGTGCTAGTTTACTTTTGTGAAATACACGAGGTCAGACCATCCTACGTTATAGAAGTTGGGAACTTGGGAGGTTAGGAAGCTAAGACAAATCACTCTTACACATTCTGGCATTATCCGACTTGCTTGTCTGCTTCGATCGGCACCGGTGATCCAGAGGTATAGTGATGTACTGGATTCCCCGACTAAATCGGGGAATGACCGGCAATACTGATAACCAGAATAAGGTAGTTCTCGATTCACTCCGTTCACTCGCCTGTCTCGAGCAAAGCGAGAGGAACGACAATACGCTTTGTTGACGTCCTTAAGATAATCGATATAATCACTGCAGGCATCGGTAATCTGTTATCAGTCATCAGATTTCGGTGTTGCGCCCGTAGTTCAAATGGATAGAACGGTGGACTCCGGCTCCAATGCAAGCTTTTTTGACAACTTCCGAAATCACGCCAGAAATCGCATAAATGCAAGTCAGACAACGCTCCGCACCATTCTGACCGTTGCTGGATTTTCTGTCTATTACCGTATGTTTTGGTAAAAAAGTGGCACAAATCTGGCACAAGAAAAAAGAGGGGAGTGACCGACTGAATCACTCCCCTTGTGCTACGCTTTTTGATCGCTATCTAACCTTAACCACCTTCTGTGTCACGACACCATCAACCTCAATGAAGTAGATGCCTGGCCGAATCATGTTCGGTTCCACAACCCGTCCCGTGATGTCAAAGACTTTGCACTCCTTGCCTTCTGGTAGTTGCAGAGGTCCGCGGAAGATAGTTACAGTTATCTCATGTTTATTCTTCACAGCTAATTCGTTTTCCAAGATACCCGTGGGTGA
>JAOUFJ010000023.1 GCA_029858255.1 candidate division WOR-3 bacterium
ATCTTGTAAGTGTCTCCCTGGGTCCAGTCAACAAACGCAAACGGATATGCCCAGGTAATCTGGGGCATACGGTCAGGCAGATACGGATAGCCGAATAATTTGGCCGGTGCGGTCCATTTGAGATTGGCTCCGAGATATGAATAGTAGATTTCGTAGTCGCCGTCAGCATGTTCCTCCCAGATAATGACATTGTTGGCAATAACCGGTGCCGACGAAGTGGCAGGCGTATTCGAGATCCGCTTGGCCTTGCCAAAACCACCGGTCCCGCCCACGCAATACCAGATATCCGTATTGTTCTCGTAAACAACGTAGGCAGTGGTCCCCTTCACTTCAATACAAGGATTTGTGCCGGTGAAGCTCAAGGTCTTATATTGCCACTCGCCTTCTCTATCGCGACAGGCAAAGTAGAAAGTACTTGAGTTAGGTCGATTCCAGACAACCATGGGTTGATAATCTGTATCAGTCCCGATCGTTGGCAGAAGCTTCCCCAGGTCTGCCGGCTGCGTCGATTGATCATCCAGTAGGAACCACTCAACAGATTCCGGATCACCCAATGCAAACTCACCGTACCACAGTTGCCAGTCTTGCTCATCATTGTAGACTTTGCCGTATACGATATGTAGTTTACCGTTCTCACTTACCGAAACCGAAGGATAAAGATAGCCTACGCCGGTGAAAGTTTCCTCCTTCACTATTCGAGCACTATTCCATTCACTGCCATTATAATTGCGATAATAGATGCGCGCGGTTACCTGCGAACCATTCACAACATTCTCAACCCAACAAACTGCGGGATTGTGATCACTACCAAGGTCGGCTGCGGGCCAATAACCGCTACCTAAAGAAGCTTGTGCCGCCCGGTATGTCCAGTGTTTACCACTGTCGGCCGAATACGCAACGTATACCTCCTTATCCTTTGACCAAAAAGACCATGTGGTGTTGTTGCCATATAGCAGACGCCGTGCGTTATTCTTGCCGGTAGCTTCATCATCGACCAGCTTATCGATTGTGCAGCACCACTCGAAATTGGACCAAGAGCCACACAGACCATCACGTCGCATAGGACAGGCACCAGCAATCAGGTATGAGCCGACCGGTCTCGCAAGAAAGTATGTGGTTCTTGGAATTGGAGATACGTTCGCAATGAAACCTATGTCAACGTTGTCTTCAGGAGGGCATATCCAGTAGCCACCAACTTTTGCGGCATCGTAATTTAGTGGCGGATCCCAATGCATTCTATAGCCAGCATAGATAGCATCATATACCATTGTGAAGTTCTCCGGCGCCCCTGGTGCTACCTGGGTATCCGGTATGGACGGATATGGAACGTTGCCTGGAGGTTCGTAATTGAATTGTGCGTGCAAATTGCGTCCCCTTGAACCTAGTGCATGCCCATGATTCCACCATTGCTCCCCAATTGGGTTGCAGAGGCCAAAATCAACTGTATTGAGCTTATAGAAACTATCGTTCTCTGGTTGCCGTTCCCAGTGGCAATTGTTGAGATCAAAGGTTGCATTATCGCAACGGAGAATACCGCCATCAGCACCGACAAACCATTGAGCAGGAAACGTGTTATACTCCCCATAAGTATGACAGGCGGCGCCATGCCACCACCACCATTTCTGGGATTGACCATTATTGTCAAAAGCAATAGCTCCTTTCTCCCACTGCCCTTCCTCTTGGTTCTGCTTCCATACTGCAACATTCCCAAAGGACATTCCACAGGCGTAATCTTGTATGTCCAGCGGCGTTAGTCTTCCACTATGAGACCCGTAATCAGTAATCGTGTAGGGTTCCGTGTAGTAAGTTACATCCCAGTCTGCGCCATCGTTGGTACTCATGGCAATCAGACCGGAGTTATCACAACAGACCAGAATTGGTGCAGGATATATTACGTCGCTCCAATCTGACGAATAGTACCAGTCAGATAGTAGCGAATCGGAGTCGGGATTTGGATGACTTTCTGTATAATTCCAGTTTTCTCCATTATCTGTTGAGATTAGGATAGCACCAAAACCACCGGTCATAACGACTTTCTCAACATCAAAAGGGTCTAATGAGACTGACAGAAAAGGTGTAGGCGATTGCTGACAAGGGAAATCTGGGGGGATATTGGAAGTAATATCATCAAATCCTTGATACCCATCGCCCCGCAGGATCAAACCCTTGTGTCTTTCGGGCTCATTTTTCTTATAACCAACAACAAAAGTAAAGATGCTTGGTCCATATCCTCCACCGACTACATCAGTATATATGTAATCCTCGTCAAAGGGTGTTGAATACCGCGTCCAGTTATATGGTGGGCCGTAAGTAGAACCAAGGATAAGCGCTTCATTGTTCGTATTATCGTAAGCAACAGCCCAGAGCCAATATCCACCAAGTCCTTGCGTGACTTCTGCCTTAATGTAGTCGGTGTCTGACGGTTGTTCCACATATCCCCATGCCCCAAACGATAGTTTTATACAAATCAACAAAGATACAAGCACATACTTCATTGTTCCTCCTTATACTATTATAAATTGGCACATACAGTATTCCGCGTTCGCCTTGTGGGCGATAGGGTTGAACATCCCCCACAAGGCTATTGAACTAGCTCTAACCTCGCCACTTAGATTTATCAATCTATGATCGATATTTTTGACAATCCTACCGATAATGAAATAGTGCTCTGCCCGTAGATTCGTGACTAAAGATATACTCGTCCCGTGCATTTTTCCACGCAAATCCAATATCACCTCGTTTGTAGGTTTCCAGCTGCAACAGACACTTGACTATGGCGCAACTCGAAACCCATAATTCTACTTTTGCGGAAACGAATCTATGTTCTGACTATACTAATGGACCACAAACATGCAACAGGATGTTTTTTTTTGATTGTTAACAAATATTATCAACTCATATATTGTTCATGCGGAGATAACTACCGATCAGTTATCTCCTCTTGATGTCAAGCACCTACCAATGGACTACTACCTACCGTAGTAACGGGTATAACCATCTGGTCTTACCTGGGAGAGACACGCCGACAACTACATAATGCTATGACGTACAACCTCCCGCTAGTATTCATAACGTATTGGTTCAAAAATTTCCAAGGAATTAGTCGTTTTTTTTCCTCGGATGGGAGGGGATAATGGGGAGGGTGAGATCATCTTTACAAATCTTCCCAACGAAAGACAACCGGCGAAAATCATCCAATCAACCTAGAATTAGACTTCTATATTTAGAATAATCTGCCAAGATTCTATAAGTGACCAATTCCTATGAAGAATTTCTAATAACCATATAGTGTTGACATGCCAAGGGTTATTGATACAATATCACGATATAGACTAGTATGTACAGATGATACAAGAAGGAAAGAATCTGTTTCAAAAAGGAAATTCATGAACTCGATAGTTTTGGCAAAATTGCGGTTCCGAAGTTTTGCTCATTTGGCAACATAATCGATGGCGTCAATAAAGTTATGAAATACTCAACAGATGGTGAACGAAACATAGTTGAGAGAATCAAATCTGAAATAGTTGCGATTACCTGGTGAATTGGATGAATGTGAAGAAATTTATCAGAGATTGGATTGGGAATTACCGGTGGTTGATAGATATTGTCATCTATCTGACAATATTCGTATTCTTGGTAATCGAGTATCTGGTGCCAACGAGAATCAATATAGATGGTGAACGCTATGTACTGAGTGCAATATCTCAAGGACTTGCCGCACTTCTCGGAATGACATTTACGATTAGTTTGATTATGTTACAGGTCTCTCATAAGGAACCTCGCTTATTAGGTGATTTCTTTAAAGATAAATTCAACGCTCTCTATCCAATTATCATGGCTGTTGGAATAATTGTTCCGTTAGTCGTTCTGAAAATTGGGTGGTACGGATCAGGAACGAATGTGTCGATTTCATTATGCATTCTATCTGTATTTCTAATACTCCCATATTTCTTACGTATGAAAAATAACGTCTGGTTGAATGTCGGTCTTAAGTCATGCTTCGATAATGCCAAACAAGCGTTACTGATGAATGACCGTTACGAATATTATGAAATGATAAATAGCATGGTAAAATTGGTCAAAATATCCTTAGGCACTAATTATCGGGTCCATGAATATTGCCATGAATACATGTATGATTTGGGTAAATATTGGGTTAGAAGAGTCAATAAAAATGACGAAATTATGGTTACTACAATGGAAAGATTTTGTGAGGTGCTAAGTATGATGCCCATAAGAAGAATAAGGCATAAGGAGTTCCCCACACAAATCTATAAACTAGCCAACAACATTGTAACAGATTTCAAACTGAAAAATATTTCGTTTTTCGCAGGACTTCTTGAAGCACTAAGTAATATAGCAAATTCAACTGAAGATTCGCGTGTTCTAAGGTATCTGTGCAATGCAATTTGGTTTCTGTCGTCAAGCTGGATCGAACAGAATCGAAGTAGCGGTTCTGCAGTAAGGAAATATCTGAGAGCGTGTGTGAGAAACCTCGGGCATTCATTCTTCATTTCCAGTATTGATGACTATCTTAATCAGCCTTCTGAAACCAGGAAATCACAAACAAGACGTGAGATTGAGCAAGAGTTGCTCGATTGGCTTAAGAAACAGGAAATTGAGAGTAAGCCTGCGTGACATGATAATTTGACATGTCTGATTTTGACGTCGGAGCGACTACTTACGATGTAATTTCACAGATTTATCCGTGGTTTGGCATAACATTACAAAGGAATACCATACCGTACACCAAAACCGAAGATTCAACAACCATTATTGATATTGAGCAAATCAAAGCAATCTAGTTTCCTGCTAGACGGTATAAATCTGTCAGAAATATAGATGCTCTGAGAATATCCCTGCGAGAACCACCCAAATTCAATCTGAATTTTGGCATCTCTGGAGGTGTTGAAAAATAAGGCTTTGTGAAGCACTTTTTTGTCCAGGTCCTGTATTTTGTTCTATAACGCTTTCATTCCTTAAAATAGGGGTAACTAGCACCCAAAGGGCCAACAGGGCTTGAAATGGACCTAATGATGGGTAATTTCAGAATAAAACACTGAGATGTTGACAAGCGCCTTTCTATGGCTATATTCTGTCAACGTATAGCGATATTGAGGAGGAAACGATGCCAGTAATCGGGATTCTGGAGGAATTACACAGAATAGGGAATTCAGCATTAATATATACAATATTTTGGGTCAAAAAGTGAAGACAATCCGGCAGGGTAAAAGAGGAGCCGGAACCAAAATTGTTTTCATAAAATAAGGAACGACATGAAAAAATTTGTTCCAATAATAATGTTAATGGTCATTGTTTTCAGTTGTGTCCAAGAAGAGGATAAGATCATCTATTATGTTGATGGCGGACCAACTATTTTTCGCACTCACCACTTTCCAATCGATACCCTCGGTACCTATGATTCTACATTAACGCTTCAGATTTCATCGGACACTACCTGGAACTCAATAATCGTAGGACTGAATGGTGAAGTATTGACCAACCCCATTATTGTAGGAAACAGCATAATCTTTACCAAAGAGATCACGACCGCGACTATTGAATATTGGTTAGAGATCACATCTGATTTTGGTGATGCATTTGCGGTTTGTTCGATGCCCGGTCCTTTTAAAATATTCAAGCCCCCCAGTTTATGGATAACCCCGGGTCAGGATTGTGAGATCAGCTGGCAGCACGCTCAATATGCACAATGGTATGAATTAGATATTAACTGCTTTGATACACTTTACCAACTCATGTGGGATACTTCAATCATCTGTACTGATACCTCAACCATTATTATACCTGGCGATAGAATAAACTTCTACGGTGGCATAAGTGTGCTCATTATCGCCGGTAACGGTGCTAGTCTATTACCCGGCGATGAAGGAAATGTGAAAGGTAATGGTCAGGGTTTCTGGACCGCACGCTCAAAGACCCATCGGGCGATTAAACTTGGTTACTGGTAAGAACTGAATTCAAAAAATTCTTATAGAAAGTATTATTGAGAACGTTCATGATTGACAACCATAATGATCTGTGTCTACTCGACCATGGAAAGAACATTATTAATTATCAAACCAGATGCCGTGAAGAGAAACCTGGGCGGCAATATCATGAAGCAAATAATGGATGCGGGATTCTACAAAAGAAGACGATGGGGTCACCTATGATACATGGGGACAGGCATACACTTTTATAACTTTTATTGCAGCATCTCACATAAAACCAACACATTTCTGTTAGTCCCTGGATAAAAGCCGCAATCAGCAAATGTCCAAAATGCCAGGCCTGTCCCCAACGGAATCTTATCTCACCAATAGGAATTTTCTGACGATATTGGCTTCCGCCTCGGTTTTCAGACTGTAGAAGTACACTCCCGCTGGAAGGTTTAGTAGAAAGGTATTCTGGTAATCCCCGGCAGGTAGATCGACGTTGATCAGTGTCATGCATTTCCTTCCGACCGCATCGTACACAGCGAGTTCTACCTCTGTCGCTTGTTGCAACGAGAAAGCGACACTTGCTTTGCCGCTGACGATCGTAGGCACTCTGAAAATTGCCTCGTTCGGGGTTAGTGAAACCCACTCACCCACACCGGTAGGGTTGGTAATATGGATCCGCATCATCCAATCGCCGCCCCAGACCGTGCCGTTAGTGAAACTGCCGCCGATACTGTACCACATGTAATCAGGATAGTCGGCCTCATAATCAAAGGACAATGCCGGACAGTATCCCCCCGCCCCGACCTGATAGTACATGAAAAAGACATTGCTGCCAACAGTAAACCACGTCTGCATTGTGTCGACGCCAATATAGTTCCACACATTAGTCTGTATCGTCGTATTAGCGAGCTCCCATCGCATATTTGTGGGCGCAGAAGCACCGTCATATATTCTAAAAGTGGCACTGTTAGCACCGGCCGGCTGGAGAAAACACGCGATCGAATCGACCCACCAATCTTCAGTTACAGGGAATTGCACACCCCAACCATTGCCCGGATCGAACCAGTACGCGTTACCATAAGCAAATCCGTCATCATAGATCAACCAGTCAGTTACCGTCACTTCAACAACCATCGTGTCATTTAACAGATTCTCGTCACCTGCAAGTTGTGTGTAGACAGTCACCGTATAGAGCCCGCTTGCGAAGGTGAAGGAATCAGGAAATACGACAGATTCTGTACTGTCAGGGTCAAGATTGTATACAGATACAGTTGAACTAAAGGCACCGGGATTGATCTCACAAGTAACATCAAAGCTCTCGGTATTCAACCCGTAGTTCTTCACCGTCGCTTCAGGGAAAAATGTAGTGTCAGTTGGCAGATTTACCGGTATGTCGATTGAAGCCATACCAACATCGTGGTCTGCCGGGGATTCTATGAGTACATTATCGATTCCGAATGCCCAACCCCAGCCACCTGTTGGGTCTTCATAGGTGAATTGGACCTGCAGAGAATCTGCAGGCAGATAACCCGTTAGATCAAATGTATCCACAGCACCGGCATCAACATAATAAGTCGCCAATTGATTCCAGCTGCCCCAGGCACTTCCATTATGGAATCTGATATACGATGCGCCAATAGGAGGATCAAAAATAGTAAAAGCCCAACTATAGCTAAATCGTAGGTTACCGATACTTGCACATGACACGGCGGGTGATATAAGGTATTCTGTCCCGGCTGGTGCTGAAACTCCAGCATCATCATCTGAGTAGTAGGCATATGCTGTACCATAGTTTGGTGGAGTGAAGAAAAGGTCGTCCGTAGTACCAACCTCCCACGTAAAGCCGTCACTATTGCCATCTATGACTTGCCAGGTGGCAGGCATTCCGGATTCAAAATCCTCGAAAAACAGCACGAATCTTTCCGTTGGCATTTCAAAATCACAAATGTGAAATAATGTTCGTGTTATTTGCCGGTCACTTGTATTTTTCGACTGTTTTCCAAATTCCGTTGTATAGGTAGTATTTGAGGCATGTAGCCCTAGAACACAAGCTAATGCCAAGATAACGAACAATTTGTTCATGGTCTCCTCCACATGTTTCTCGTTAACGGTTCTTCAGAATAATCAACCAAGGCTTTCAGCCTACAGTTAACATTTCTATGAGTCCTTATCACCTCCCTTCAAGTTTTTGCTTCAGTGGAAATCCAGCATCCCTCCACACCGATTTTATGCAACCATATGGGACAAGTCAACAATACCAGATGATTCAGAGCAAACATTATGGATATCCTTCTACCACCTTCCTCTTTCCCGCCAAATTGGCTGCACATAACTATTAGAAAGTTCTATATTTATCTTAGAGTCCCTCAAACAGCTTGGACATACCCTTCTCGCAAACCCATAGCATTCAAAAATCTCATGAATTTTGTATTCTCTCCCACAATACTCGCACGTAACCCTATCGTCTGTGCTAAAGACAGGGTTTACGAGATAGGTATACCGCAATTGAGGACGATCAAATTCCATATAATATTTTGCGTATGGTTTGTCCAAACATTCACCGCATATTGGAACTGCGGTTTTCATTTTACCATCATCCTTAACCTTTAACTCTCCACATAAAAAACAATACATTTCTGACGCGGGTTTATACGAAATTGTAATTGCCTGAGCACCTATATTGGCGATAAATGTATTTTCTAACTTAGATATTGCCTTGTTGAAAAGACTACTGCGCTCTGGAATGTAACCTAATTCATAAAACGAATAAAGAAGACCGGCTCCTTTTGCTATCACAACATTGAATCCTGCATTCTGTATGAAGCTCTTCAATTTCCGGGGTGTATACCAATATTGAAAAAACTTATACTGAGAAATCTGTGATCCCTTAATCCTTCTCATAGTCTTCGTTATATTTCTTTTCATTTTGGTCTTAGTCTGCAGCAAGACTTGTGAAAAAGAGAGAGATGGTGTAGAAATGATCGCTATTCCGCCCGGACGAAGGATTCTGAATGCCTCAGCCAGTACTATTTGCGGTCCTTCTACAAAATGCTCCATCACTCCACCCGAGAGATATCCGGACAGACAATTATCAGCGAATGGCAAAGATTTGACCTCACCGCGACAGAATTTCCCTTTGAGCCTGCCCTTCTGTCGATATTCTTGTATTCTAGCCATTGCTTTTTCAGAGAGGTCTAATCCGATACAATCGATGCCCAGTCCAGTGAGGTAAAAGACATTTCGCCCTAAACCACACCCTGCATCTAATACGCTTCCATGCCGGGGGGTGTATTTCAGAATCCAGTGCCTAAGTCCGAAGAAATCCCACATCCTAATTTCACTTTCTGGCGTCAATGTTGACCATCTTGAATCCCATATCTCTTTACCAGCGGATTTTCCCATGCTTCTTTCTCCTTCTAAGCATACAAGTATATCATATATCACCGTGCAAGTCAAATGATGAGTATTACGGAATTACGAGGGATCCGATATTCAAGAATCTTCTTGAATGACGTGCCCAAAATACATATAATAAATTGGAGTAATGCGCTCTTGATAGATCAACAGAGCATAGTAGTTATCCTGGCATTAACCGAAAGGATGTAGCATATGGCTAAAGTTGTTAATATCGATGAATGCTTCGGGAAGTTCGATGACCTATTCTCACCGAAGATCGTAGGAGAACTTAACGGGCAGCATGTCAAGGTCGTACGGTTGGAAGGCGACAAGGTCCCGTGGCATACACACGACAATGAAGATGAAATGTTCTTCGTGGTAGAGGGAGTCCTCGACGTCCACGAGAGAGACGAGAAAGTGACGCTGCGCCCAGGAGAGTTTTGTATTGTCCCCCACGGAAAGGAACACCGGGTTATTCCTCAGGGCTATGTCAAGCTAATATTGTTCGAACCCGCCGGGATTGCTCACACTGGCAAAGTTAAGGCAGAAATAACAAAAGACGATTACGACCGACTTGATCTAGAAGACAACTAGGGACAGACATAAACTTTTAAACTTTTGCATGAGTTTTGTGACCCGATACAATACAACCGGGAAGTTCAAAAGTTTATGCCTGTCCCCAGTTCTGATTCCTGATTCTTCCGCCTCGTTACTTCTTCTTCAGTTTTGCCACAAAGAATATCAGGTAGATCGCAGAAAGACCGACCAGTGTGTATACGATACGTGAGATGATCGACATCGGGCCAAAGATCGCAGCAACCAGGTCAAAGCCGAATAATCCAACTAACCCCCAGTTTAACCCGCCGACGATCAACAGAATGAGTGCAATCCAATCGAGTATGCTTAATTTCATTGTTACCCCCTTTTTTCTGATACTCATTTATTCTACACGGGCAACTAACCATGTCAACAATGGCATAAGACCTTGTTGACACCCTGAGGACAGCCTCGAAATTCCCGCGTTCATTGTAAACGGGCATACGCCTTGACTCGTCTGTGTCGAGCACTATAATGTACCGAATTGGTAACTGCAGAAGTGAGAGAGAAAAAAGGGGTAATATATGAACATTGGCATTATTCTATGGTCACAAACAGGCAACACCTATTCGGTTGCTGAAAAAATAAAAGAAAAACTCGACGCAGCCGGACATTCAGTGAATATTGAAAGGATTAAGATAGCCGGTGAATTCAAGCCGGGGAAAAAAGATATACAGTTCGAAACGCTGCCCGATGTTGCACAATATGACAGGATAGTATTCGGCGCCCCGGTACAGGCATTTTCCCTGTCTCAGGTCATGACTAGGTATCTAAAGCAGCTGCCATCATTAAAGAACAAGAAGGTTGCCCTGTATTTAACCAAACAGCTGCGGTTCAACTGGACCGGCGGGAATCAGGCGATCAACAAGATGAAAAAATTCTGCACATCCAAAGACGGAACAATCTGCGGATCAGGGATAGTAATCTGGAGCAGTCCAAACCGGGAACAGATGATCGCTGAGGTCGCGGAACGCATAAGCAAGTTGTTCTGAGTCTTCAGACGAAAGGACAAAGGCAGGAGGAACAACAACGACCAAGCGAGATATTCTGTCGATTTCATTTAAGATACTCGGAGTTGTCTGCATAATGTACACAGTCGTGCTGATCCCGAACATCGGCATGGCAATCGGTATGTTGTTGGGACAACAAGACAGTGATTACGCCCGTTATGCGGTAAGGTGGCATTTTTTCATAACAATACTATTTCCGACAATCACTTTTCTGTTTGGCTTTTTGCTGCTGAAATGGGGTGACAGTATTGCCGCAAAACTAATTCGTGACGATACTCAGATTCAAATGACGCACACAGATGATTGGGAGAGGCGTATTTTCTCGCTATCGATGAAAATCATCGGTCTAATATGGCTGATCAGAGGTATTCCCGATCTTGTAAAAGCTGTTGGTGAATTGATTATGCGTTGGTATCTGTACTATTACAGCATTCCCCACATGATCGGTGTAATAACGGGAGCATTTCTATCGTTAGTGATCGGTGTCTACCTGCTCGTCGACGGCAGATACTTCATCAAACTTGCATTCGGTGAAAAACCCGGAGAACTCAATGTAATGGAGAAAGAATAAGATTCTAGGTGAAGTAAGATGAATATACAATCTCCGCTACTTGTCGGTATAATCGTTTTCACAGGCTTCATCTTTGGAGAAATAGCCACCAGGATAAAACTTCCCAAAGTAACCGGATACATTCTGGCAGGTATACTATTGAACCCGGGCCTTTTCGGAATAGTGCCGGCAAATTTCATTGGGCATACAGACATTGTAACAAACATCGCCCTTTCCTTTATCACTTTCTCGGTTGGCGGTACTCTCCTCTACTCGCATGTGAAGACCCTTGGCAAAACGATATCATCAATCACTGTCTTTGAAGCGGAATTTGCCTTTTTCACAGTCACCATAGGTTTCTTGATATTCACCCCTTTGATACATCACTCACAAGGCGCAACGTTATTGGCGGTGTATCTCCCGATGAGCATGCTGATCGGGTCTCTTGCCTCGCCAACAGACCCTTCCGCCACGCTTGCGGTTATCCATCAATACAAAGCAAAAGGTAGTGTTTCATCGACAATAATGGGAGTTGCTGCTTTTGACGATGCACTTGGTATCGTCAATTACAGTATTGCTACAGCATTGGCATTGATACTAATTGAACATACTAAATTCTCCCTGCAATCTGCCATTTTTTATCCCTTAATAGTTATTTTCGGAGCAGTGATTTTAGGAATAGCATTCGGATTCATTTTCAATTTTATCAATAACTTGATAAAAAGAGAAACCGAAGGTGTTTTTATCGTTTTGATACTGAGTATCTTATCGCTTTGTTTTGGCGTATCCAAAGTGCTGGGAGCTGACGAACTTCTTGCTACGATGACAATGGGCATTGTCGTTGTCAATTTTAATCCAAACCGAGAAAAGATATTCAAGATACTGGAGCGCTACACAGAAGAATTGATCTTTGTACTCTTCTTCACTATAAGCGGCATGCACCTTCAATTCTCTGTTCTGGCACGATCAATTCTTCTTGTTGTTTTGTTCGTAGGGTTCAGAACTGCCGGCAAGTTTTTGGGAACCGCGGCCGGTGCAGCCGTTTCGAGATCGTCCGCCAGTGTAAGAAAATACGCTGCCGGAGGATTGATCCCGCAAGGGGGTATCGTTATCGGACTGGCACTAATTCTGAAACAAAATCCTGCCTTCGATTCCATTTCGAACACGATTATTAGCATCATCATCGGCGCGACTGTGGTACATGAGATCATCGGGCCGATATTCTCTAAAACCGCACTCCAGAGAGCCGGAGAGACAGCTGAATAAGACTGGATCAGCCTTCCCTTCGATCAAAGTGCATGTTAGACTTAAGTATTGACAATATGCAAATTTGAAATATAATTAGTTAATAGATACGAAGGCTTGGCGGAGCCTACCCATCTTATTTGGGAAGCAACAGTAATAAAACCATTTGTTACGGATTTATTGAATGCCTGTAAGTGGCTGAGGACTACTATGGTACTTAAATAACGAAGGAGTGAGCGAAATATTGGCTATTATTATCTTTCTTTTTACGTTGTCCAGCCCCGAGACTGAGACACTACACCTCGGAAGGGTGTATTTTGACATGACCGATACCACTCTCACCCGAGAATCAGAAACAGTGCTAAAAATAGTTGCAAACAAAATGCACGCCGAACCAAATCTTATGATCGACGTGTATGGCTATACCTATGGTCGGACTGCGCCCAATGTTGATACATCCGGAGAAATGGCGGAGCGGGTTAAGAGTTACTTAGCGGACAATTTCGCCGTATTGGCCGACAGGATTCAAACTCCGGGCTACACAACAACTCGATCATTGATCCAGAGAACAGAAACCGAAGCTCAATGGGTAGACGTCGTTGTTCGTCGACCAGATGCTATCCTCACATTGCTAAAGAATGATGTCAAGGTACAACCTCCAGCATTGAGGCCCAATTGGCTCGATCCGCTGCCCGACTACTATCTCTACCATGGTTATAAGGTCACCACGGGTAAGAAATCGAGTGCCAATATCTTATATCCGGGTAAAGGCATGCTGAGAATGGATGAAGATGCCATGGTTATCATCCACAGCCTGAGCCTGCGGCGAAAGGAAGAACCGCTTCTGAGAAATCTCAAACTACAGGAGGGCAGTCTGACATCACTATTGGAGGATGCAACCACGCAAACAGCGACAGGTACAAGCACGAAAGCCGACAAAGAACTTGCATCTCAGATACAAGATACGGTGGTGGCCGAAAAACTCGAAGACCTCGTGGTTGTTTACCAACGGAATGCTGAGGTAACAGACTTGGGTCGAGAACCTGTGCAGCAAACTCCAGCAGACACTGCCAAAGACAGCGAAGGTGTAACCGGCGAACTGGGTATCCCACCTGCAGCACCAACGCTTGTTTCTCCGGGGATGAACGAAACTAAGTATTACCCGAATGAAATAACCTTCGTCTGGCAACCGAGTGGAGTACTTTCCCATCTGCAAGTTGCCGAGGATTCTTTGTTCGAGCAGATAGCCTTCGACGCCTATGCTGCAAGTGAATCGCTGGTCACTGCGTTGGCGGAAAATCTTTATTACTGGCGCGTGAGCGGAATCAACACAGATAGTCTGGAAGGCGATTTTACGGACTATTGGACATTCGTCGTCGAGGTCGACACGCTGAAGCCGCAGCTTGAAATCGCGATTTCGAGAGGTATTCAGAAAAACAGTCTGATCGCTTCCGGTCGTACAGAAGTAGATGCAGAGTTATTCATAGATGATGAAGAAATCAAAACAGATACCGACGGCTCTTTCTCTTATACATTACCCGGAGATCAATACCACGATCACGTTATAGCCCGCGCAATTGACCCCGCCGGAAATATTACAGAAAAAAGTTGTAGGATTCCGGGCAATCCTATGTTTGTAACGGGAATCAATGCGGGTATGTGTTTAGTCACTAACGATAAAGTTGCTGGACCAGAGAAGGGCTTCTGGTACGGTGTTAGGCTGTCTAGAATGCTTTGGCCCAGCGTTAGTCTTTTTACGAGCGCCTCAATCGCGATGAGTAATGGAAAAACTGGTGATATACTCAATATGACAGACATCGTCGCGATTGAGATTGGTCTCAGGAAGAATTTCTACGTGGGACGAGTATCGCCGTTCTTGCATATCCAATCAGGTTTCGCTTGGTCACAAATGAGCATGGCACGTCAAACACACCCCGGGATCATCAATTACAGCGGTGCAACCTTTGATCCAACAATTGGCTTCGGTGCAGGCGGCTGGTTCCATATCGGAGGGCGTTGGTACCTGAATCTGCATGCCGACTACATGCATGTCTTCAGAGATAGCAATGATTCAGATAATACCAAAACGTTCACAAGGATAGGATTTGGAATTCAGGACAGGATGCTATGAGCAGCATTAGAGAATGTTTTGTAGGGGGGGAAGCTAAATGATCAGGAGGCGAACCACATTTCAGGAAATAGCCATAACCACGATAGCTATTGCTGCCGTTGCCGTTTTAAGCATCACCTATGCGCTGCTAAACGTCAACGCCGATGCACTCAGACGCTCGGCCCGTGAGTATGCTGTTTCCGTTGCAGAGAACGTTGCTTATAGGATTTCCGACGAGTTTGATGGATTTGAAAATGCCGTAGATCAAATAATAAACGTATTCAGCAGCCCTAGTTTTTCGACTGAAGACAAGGTTGAAATGGCAAAGGCAATAATGGTACTCGAATCAGTCAACTTCATCGCTGTGTTCGATGAACGTGGAAGAAAACAGGACGTCATCTCTTCAGGCCCGGTTGCTGTTCCTGACGAACTTCCTGAGAATATACGTCACACCGCGGTTGAGCAAGGCCGGCATTATGGTCTGGTCAAAGGAGATAGCAGCACAGGCAAACTAGGGATTCTACTCCCCTGGTGGCGCCGAAACAAGATTTTTGCTTATCTATATACTGAAATGGACCTTTCTCCAATCTCCGCGTACATAAAGGACATTTCTCTATCGAGACTCGGTTCAGATGACCTGGTCTGTGTTTTTGATAGAACCGGCAACATTATCCTTCCCTTGGATGAACGACGGCAGGAGTTTCTCGCAAGTGTCCTGAGTCAAGGATTCATAATGGCGGATTCAGAGGCAGATGACCTTTTCTTTGGTGGCGATTTCATTGCCACCCGTAATTATACGGATAAGGAAAAGGGCAAAATGCTCGGCGCCCTCATCAGCATCCCCCAACTTTCCTGGGCAGTGTTCATTCAGCAGCCCTACGATACTGTATACTGGAATCTGGGAAGGATGAGAAGACTATCTATTCTGGTTGGCGTCTTATCCCTCTGCTTTGCTGTTCTTCTCGCTTTTCTGATTTCGCGCTACATCACTCGTTCGATCGCCAAATTGATCTACGGCGTACGCCAGGTAGCTAACAGAAACTTTACTTTCAAAGTGGACATTCAATCGAAGAATGAAATCGGTGAACTTGCAGACACATTCAACCAGATGGTTGATCAACTGAACCTTCACCGAAAGCATATTGAACAACAGCAGAATAAGCTGGAAATCCTGGCACGAACAGATGCACTCACCGGTTTGAACAACCATCGCCACTTTATGGAAGAACTCACGTCTGAGGCACAACGGGCCGTTCACTCTGATTCGCCGCTGAGTGTCATGATCCTCGACCTCGACGAATTCAAGCGTATCAATGATACCTACGGCCATCTAGTTGGCGACCACGTACTCTTGACGACAGCCGAAATGATCAAAAGACACTTGCACTCAAGCGATATCATTGCGCGCTACGGCGGGGATGAGTTTTGCGTGGCGTTAACGAATACAACAGTGTCAAAAGCAAGGGCAGTGGCAACAAAGATACGCAAGGAGATCGCCGAAAAAGTATTTTCCGTTGACGGCGCCGCGAAATTTCAGATCACGTGCAGCATTGGTCTGACCCAGTTTCACAAAGACATGGAAAGTACCCTGGAGGTTCTCAAGCTCGCGGACCAAGCCCTCTACAAAGCGAAAAAGGCTGGCAGGAACCAGTTGAGAGAAAAGGGTTTCAAACAACCCGATTAAGACCAAAGACAATTCGAAATTCGACCTTCGGCAGCACACTATATTACTTGATTCTCAATTACTCCGAAAATAGGCACTACTTTAATAGAATCATTTTGGATGCTTCGCACCGGTTCTGCGTCTCGAGTTCCGCGAAATATACGCCAGACGGCACTATGCAGCCCTGTTCGTCTCTGCCATCCCAATCTGTCATCTTTGCACCGGCAATATCGTTCTCGTCTTTCAGTATTCTGACCAGACACCCATTCTTATCATAAATACGAAGTGATGCCTTGCCCGGCGTCATAATCGAGTACGATATCGTAACTTGGCCATTGGACGGACTTGGCCAAATGGAAATAGCATTCTGCGAAGCAAGATATGTAACATCATATCCTTCGGCGATGCCGGGCTGATGAGATCTCACATAAATACCTACGATAATGTCTACTGGATCACCTTGCACCAGGGCAAAAAGAACATCCATACCCCTGAAACCCTCATAGAAACACAGGCCTCCGGCAATACCACTGTTGATTATTGTTGGCACGTAATCGAAGACGATACCAGTATAATTCATAGTCAGCGCGTCCATTTGTT
The DNA here is from genome assembly GCA_029858255.1 of candidate division WOR-3 bacterium. Lineage (NCBI taxonomy): Bacteria > Pseudomonadati > Caldifarciminota > Caldifarciminota bacterium. The sequence goes on from JAOUFJ010000023.1 coordinate 17,114, forward strand.
CGATAAGACAATAAAAGGGTGTTCCGGTACTATCCTGGGAATGCCACCAAACATACCCTCCCTCTGATACATCACTATCGTACGCCGCACCGTACATGAACCAGCCACTAATACATGAATCAATATGGAGATCGGTTTTGCTGAACTTGTGGTTGTACCCTAGCGTATCGCCGCTGCTCGTAAAGAACCAAGCACTGTCTTCCATATACGCGAGTGCGCGATTGAGCGGATGAGCTGGACCTTGGAAAGACCCATAATGGACGAGCGTACTGTCCAAGAATCTGATACCGAATTTGTGGACCATAGTGCCGTAACTGCCATACAGAGTGTCAATCCCATCTGACCCTGCATAGACACCGTCCCATGCAAGATCGCGCCAACCCCAATAGTCAGGAAGATCTGGTTGATCCAGAACTAGCATCACATTCCCGAGTGTATCAATGACATACACTTTGTTTGGATGCCATCCACTATTGGCACCCGTAACGTAGAAATATGTACCATCGAACTCAACACCAAGAAGTTGAAAGTCGCCGGTCGGTGTCTGAACATCCATCTCAAAGATGACATCACCAATGACTGTATCCGGGACTGCCCTCACAATTCTTGGAATTTGCCCACAAGCTGACATTTCGCGAATCCCATCACTCAACGGCACCATCCCGTTTTCCTCAGCCCAGGATAGTGTTGAAACCAGAAACAGCAACAAAAACATCTTGCTCTTTTTCACGGGTCCTCCACGGGATAGACTATGCTATTCTCCCCACCTTACCCACCCGTCTTTGCTAGTTGAATATCGTATCATCTTGTACCGGAACAAGATGGAATCGCCGCGTATCTGACCAGTCAGTATACCAAGTCCACGCATCACTGTAGGCCCGCACCCTGAAGTAGTACGTTGTGATCGGGGGGAAGCACACCGCTTGAAAGGTATACGGCGGAAAAAACCCTTGATATGGAAAGGCTGAAGAAAATGTTGAATCGGTATTTACCTGGAATTCGTATCCCTGAGCACCGTCCACGCCGGTCCAATCAAGCATCACTGTATAGTAGTATTCGCAACGAAACGTTGCGTCCTGCACAGGCAACAACACACTAGGGCCATCTGGTGGTTCGGTCTTTTCTGGCGGCCCCTCCGGCTTATACTCATCCGGGTCCATACAGCCTGCGACTGCAAGAAACACAGTAACAGCGAATACCAACGCAAGATTCTGAATAGTGCCATCAAAGATTGATTTCATATACCCTCCAAAATTTAAAATGCAAAAGAAATACCTAGCCTTGCCCTGCGGGGTGCGCTATATGCATTGACATAATCATCAGATTCAGCGACAAGGCCAATGAAGGCATCATACTGTTCCCTGGCGGTGACCAATCCATCGTGGTTCATGTCTGCCGAAGGACTGTAGTTCTTGTTCGGAATATCATAGATGTGTTCATAATATTGGCGGAAAAATTCTATGTAATGAATATCTCTCCAGTTGATCAATGGACCATGCGTCCTGATCTGGAACCTTTCACCCAGGACATTGATTACCTCCAGGTTAATATTCAAAGCGATGCTGCCGATCTGAAATGTTTTGCTCAACACACAATCCAATTGTTTCTGAAATTCAAAGCGCAATACGTTCCGCTCTTCGGTTTTTCCCTCTTCACCCCAAGGTGTATATGGAAAACCGGTCCCGAAGTAACCAAATAGGTGTAAGTTTGTTTGCAGGGGTAAATTGGCTGTGCCCTGAACGAATATCCTGTGGCGCTGATCAAAATCGAGATAATACTCTTCTGGGATGTAGGTTATTGTGGTGTAATCTTCATACCAATCGAGAATATCATACACCTCCTCAGCATAAGAACTTGTGCCACGAGCCCACGACAGCGTATAGGATATTCGTCCCGAGAAAATAGGATAGGTGATTTCTACGATCGCCTCAAGGCCTCTAATATTGCCGTACTCTATGTTCTCATACCGTATGTGATCCTGAGGTACGGCTGCAATAAAACGCGTACCGATGAGATCGTTGACATCTTTGTAGAATATGTTGACCGTCGTCCCCAGATTGTCATTTACCATTCCCTGCAAGCCGATTTCGTAGCTCACCGTCTTCTCCGGCCCGAGAGCTGGGTTACCGATCAACGGCAAGTATCTGTCAAAGTAATCAGGGATCGGTAAGATATTGTGGTACCTGTACACATAATCATAAAGCGGCGGTTGAACATACACACCGACGTTTGTCCTGAAAAGAAACCTGTCGGTCACCATGAATGAAAACCCAAGCCGCGGCGAGATCATTATTTTCGGTTCAACGTCGTCCATGTTCATGACGTAACGCTCTAACCTGCAGCCAATTTTTGCGTACATACCTCTGTAATCGATGTTATCCTGGAGGTAGATCGAATACTCTTTTGGATAATACCGGTACTCATCAATAAGAACGCCAGTATCACCAGAGAAAATGTATTTACTGGGAACAAAGTGATTAAAACAGCCGAATTCCAAGGTGGAATATTCAAACCCGGCCTTGATCTCCTGATATCGATTAGCTTGTATGTTCGCCTGACCCCGCACGGTCATCACATTCGAAGACATATCACGATATTCTGGAAAATCACCAGAAGTCACAGGATATGCGTAATATGGGATAAATCCCAGAATGTAGTAATTGGCCCCGTAAGGATTTCTGACACTGAACTCTGGCCACTGTAGTGTCCCGTAATCCTTGAAAGCAAAATCCTCAAAAATACCGTAGGAACCCCTTTCTCTGACCCCGTACGTCTTGTTTGCATGCAGCCTGCTGAGAGTCACTGTGAAGTACTTGTGCGCATCCGGCAGTAAATCCAGATTCACAACTTGCAGGTCTCCTTCATTCAAATCAGACCGGTAGCGGCTTAAGTTAAATTTCCATTTTGTATCGTAACGATCGAATTGAAACCGCGACTTCGCCCCACTCAATGACAGTCTCCACTTTCCTGACGGAGCGAACAACCATTTCCCATAGAGTGTATAGTCATCACGTTCTTTGTGCGGCAAAGCAAAAAGCCTTGGATTCCAATCATTCGTGTGCATCATATCGAACGATAGCAGTCCCTTGGATCTCTCAGAAACCGGCACGTGTACCGTTGCCTGATAATTCTGGTAGCCAAAGTCATAGTGTAAGGGCATGATCGTTTCGGTCTTATGGTACACTTTGGCACGAATCTTGTCCCCTGGACGCTCAGAGATCATGTTCACAACGCCCGACATTGCCCTGCCGTATTCAACATCGAAACCGCCGGGCAAGAAGATAACCTCGTTAACAACACCCTTAGGAATGCCGATCACGGGATCACCCGTGTGAGGATCTATGATCGACACGTTATCCACAAGATACAATACCTCAGTTGCCCGGCCGCCACGCACGTGCAGGGTAGTGTCGAAGCGAGCCACCGACGGTTGAAAAGCGATAAAATCAATCGCATAGTCTACTGGCAATGCTGCAAGTTCTGTCTGTCTGATTATGTATGTGGTGCCCGTCATTTCCTTGCTCACAACGGGTGATACACCTACCACGGTCACGGCAGGAATCTGAATCGGGGACTGTTTGAGGGTCACTTCCAGACGAGCGATCTGGTTGGTTTCAACAAATACGCCGGAGATAATCTTTGTCTGATATCCAATACTGGAGACTTCTATCGTGTAGGCACCAGAAGCAACGTTAACAATGAAAAAATCGCCATCTTCACCGGTCTGTGTACCTATCTTGTTTTCCAGAATGATGATATTTGAATACGGTATGGGCTCACCTGAATCTTCGTCTCTGACAATACCCTGGATCTTACCTCCGGCAGTATTAAGTAACAATGCAGCAAGCAATAAGCTACTCATGTTCCACTCCTGATCCATCCCCCAGGGCAGAGACTCCTCTACGACTGCCCTATTCAACTATAATTACCGCTCTCACACAGCGCTCACAAATCACTGACGGTCTGGTGCCAGCCTGCAGGAATAGCCGGGAGAAAAATACACATACAAAGTATATTGCGGTGAAAGCTACCCACACTCCACTTCTGACATATTATAGAACGGAGGGTTTCGCTGTCAAGGTTCAATGAAGATAGACATCATATTTGGTTGTAGAACGCCAGCGCAGTGCTGCCAGGTCCACAAGTACTGCTGGAATATGGCAGAATCATACGGCGTTCTCAACTCCCTCGTTCGCTGTGAGCAGTAATGTGAGAAATCAGCAAGAAAGATTGTCATAAGTATATTATGATGGTCTTGCACTTTGACGTTAGGACATTATAATAACCTTGCGCGTGTTTCTGTGGAGGGAAAAATGTACAAAGTAGAAAAAACCACCAGAGCAACACTCTTAATGGTCGCTCTGTGTTCAATGCTGCTTGTGTATTCGCCTAACGGCTGTAAAGACCCATCCGAATACGAACCACCAATTGATACATTATACCCGCCGCCCGAACCACCCCATCTGTTGAGCCCTGCAAATCACTATGTCTTTATGGACCCCGATGCGATGCCCGGAACGTCATTCTTCATCGAGGTGGAGCTGTTCTGGGATATTGTCGAGAATGCCGAGATCTACGAACTGGAACTCGTGACTGACGGCCTGCCGCCGAACATCATACACTGCCAGGATAACTCCTGGTTTCTCATAATCCATGACGATGAAACAAGATTGTGTGAATATAACTGGCGTGTGCGTGCTGGAAATTCACGGTGGGAGGCAATGACCGACTGGTCTGAGCGATGGTTCTTTGAGGCGCGCTGGCGGCCATCCGGCCCCGAGTTATTATTTCCCGCGAATTACTCAATGATCACTGTAGATTCACTACCTTCTTTCGTCGAACTGAAGTGGGATACTGTATCTGACGAAGAATTCTATGAAGCAAAAATCTTCATGGATACCCTACTCATTGACAGCAGCAATATCTACAATACTTCATACAGTTTTCTGGTTGAAGACACTGCTGCATATTGGTGGCAGATCAGAGCGGGGAGTAATCTCTGGCAGTATTTTTCTCTGCCGTTGGACTCCTTTTGCTTTTTCGTCCGATTGAACAGATAAAAGAATTCCGCGAGGGTTACCGTCCGTGCTCGGTCCGCCGGATTATTTCATCCTGAAGGTCTTTGCCTAAATCGACAAAATAGTCACTATATCCCGCCACCCTAACGATGAGATCACGATACTTCTCCGGATCTTTTTGAGCTTTCTTCAGCGTCTCGGTGGTGACGACATTGAATTGAATATGATGACCGTTCATACTGAAATAAGCACGTATCAACGCTGCAAGGTTTTTCAATCCCTCCGCGTCTGCGAGTAATTGCGGTGTGAATTTCTGGTTGAGCAGCGTTCCGCCGGTTCGGATATGGTCGATTTTCGCCGCGGATTTGATGACCGATGTGGGCCCGTTCTTATCCGTACCCTGCACCGGAGAAATACCCTCGGAAAGCGGGGTGCACGCTCTGCGGCCATCGGGTGTTGCACCGACCTTGCTCCCGAAATAAACATGTACGGTCGTTGGTAAAAGATTGATCCTGAAATGTCCACCTTTCGTATTGGGCCTGCCATCGACCGACTCGAAGAAGATATCGAAAACCCGTTTCATGATCGAATCTGCATAGTCATCGTCATTTCCGTATTTGGGAGTATCATCCCATAATTTTCCACGAACCAAATCAAAACCCTTGAAATCATTACGCAGTGCAGTCAACAACCTGCGCATGCTGATATCTTTCTTGTCGAACACATGGAACTTGATCGCGGTCAGTGAATCAGTGATGCTTCCCAGTCCTACACCTTGAATATAAGAAGTATTATAGCGAGCACCGCCATTATGGTAGTCTTTACCTTCGGCAATACAATCGTCGATCACTGTCGACAAGAATACGGCTGGCATGTACTTCGCGTATATACGCTCGATGATAAGATTAGCCTTTATCTTGATATCAATGAAATGATCCAGCTGCTTTCTGTACGCCGAGAATAACCCATCAAACGTTTTGAACCGTACTGGATCGCCAGTGTGCAATCCAAGTTTTTTGCCGGTCAACGGGTCTTTACCATTATTGAGCGTGATCTCAAGAATTTTGACGAGGTTGAAGTAACCAGTTAGAATATAACTCTCCTTGCCAAAAGCGCCGGTCTCTACACACCCGCTTGCGCCGCCATTACGCGCGTCAACGACCGATTTCCCCTGCCTGAGTAATTCCTGAACTATCTCATCAGCATTGAAAATCGACGGTTGCCCGAATCCGGTTCTGACTATCTTGAGTGCCCGTTCCAAAAACTTGTCTGGACTCTTGTGGCTCACCTGTAACATGGAACTCGGCTGCAATATTCGCATTTCTTCAATAACATCAAGGATTAGATATGACAGCTCGTTCACACCGTTGGACCCGTCTGGTTTCAAACCTCCCAAATTGATCAAGCAGAAATCAGTATAGGTATTGCTTTCTTGCGCCGTCACACCAACCTTGGGCGGGGCGGGCTGATTATTGAATTTGATCCAGAATGCCTGGAGCAACTCACGTGCCCGTTCTTTGGTCAGTATCCCGGACGCAATATCTCTCTTGTAGAAAGGATACAGATGTTGGTCTAACCTTCCCGGGTTGAACGAATCCCAGGTATTGAATTCGGTGATCACTCCAAGGTGAACGAACCAGTAGTACTGCAGCGCTTCCCAAAAAGTACGCGGCGCATGACCCGGTACCCAGTCACACATCCCTGCCATTTCCTTCAGCTCCTTCCTTCGGGCCAGCGATCTGGTCTTTTTGCTTAACTGCCCGAGCCTCCATGCATGGCGGTGTGCAAACTCCATCAAAGCATCAATAGCAACGGACATCGCTCTGAGTTCTTCACGTTTGTCAAATGCCTCGGCATCATTATAGAAATCCAGTGCAAGAATTCCTTCCCGGATTCTGACCTTGAAATCCAAGAACCCATACCTGTATATCTTGTCGTCGAGAACCGTGTGACCAGGAGCTCGCTGCTCCATAAATTCCGTAAAAACTCCTGCCGCGTAAGCTTGCTGCCAGTCTTTATCGGTCTCTTGAAAAATATGTTCCCGTATTGAACGACCTCGCCAAAACGGAATTATGCGCTCCTCATAGATATCCCGCGTGCGCTTACTGACGCGGAATGCGACTTTTTCCCGTGAATCCAGAATATCAAGATCATCAAGACTGTGAATGCATATCTCTGGGTATGTAGGTGTCGCGCGCGGCGCAGGACCCCTCTCACCTACGATGAGTTCACCGTCGTCAATGAATATTTTCTTATGCCTCAGTATATACTCAAAAGCAAGCGCCCTCGCAACCGGTATTGAAACCCGTTCCGCATTACCCTTCTCATAAAATTCAGTGATCAGGCAGGCGCGCTCAGCCGACACATACGGTTTGATGTTCAGACTCTTATCCCTGAGCTTCGCTATTCTCTCATTCACTCCATACCCCTTATCCTGATCTGTAAACCATAATCCTTGAATCTCTTGCCAATTGCACGCAGAGCATTGTTCGATGGTGGCGCTAAATCTTTAAGTGAATATTTTTTTCCCATTCTTCTATATTTGTCCTTGCAGAGATAATTATACGGCAATATATGTAAAGTATCAACATGCTTTAAATCCCTCAAAAATGAACCGATGGCCCGCACGTTATCAGGTTTGTCGGTGATGCCCGGAATCAATGGAAAGCGAATCACAATTGGCGCGCCTCCCATGGCGAGTTTCTGGAGGTTTTTGAGAATCAACTCAGTACCCACGCCGGTATGTTTTTTGTGTTCACTATCGTCCATCAGCTTGAGGTCGTAGAGGAAAAGATCAGTATATCTAATGATGTGCTTGAATGTCGACCAGGGTGCCTGCCCTGATGTGTCTACTACCGTATGTATACCTTGTTTCTTGCATTCCCTCAGAAGGCAGAGCAGAAAATCCGGCTGCATGAGAGGCTCACCGCCTGAAAAAGTCACACCGCCTCCTGAATGTTCGTAGAAAATCGCATCCTTCTTTACCTCGGACATGACCTGTTCAACCGTGACTTCATGTCCGATGGTATTCTTGTCTTTGGCAAAGAAAATGCTTGAATATTTACGCCCCTGCACATCGTTGACTATTTCGGGCTCTTTTTTCTGACTCTCCGGGTTCTGGCACCACAAACACGTGAGTGGACAGCCTTTCAGGAAAACGGTCGTCCTGATGCCTGGTCCGTCGTGTATTGCGTATTTGATGATATCGAAGACGATTCCGACAGAACGGTTCCCGCGCGGCATTTGATATTATCGACATTTTAAAGGCTATGTCAATTATCCCACGATTTTCTGGATGTTGACAACGTAAGGAAAATGACTATGCTATAGGGCGTAGGTAATCCAAATTAAAGAAAATAAAGGGGGTACAATGAAATTAGCAGCAATTATGTTGGCGATTCTTGTCTTGCCAGCACTTATGACTGCCCAGTGTACGGGCAAATGCGACGAATCGTGCTTGAAAAACGCGGCCGACACGTTCGTGAAATCCGTTCCCAATAACGAAATGTTCTTGATGTCAATCGAAACACTTGCTGAAATGGTTGACGGCGGTCAGACCGACTACGTTATCCTGGACATCAGACCGCCGCAGCACTACGCGGCCGGTCATATTGAAGGCGCAATTAACATACCTCTCCCTATGCTTGTCGAGAAAATGCAATCTGCCCCAACTGACAAAAAGGTCGCGGTAGTATGTTCACTGGATACTAATTCCGCTTTCGGTGTTGCGGTCCTCCGTATGCACGGACGCAATGCGTGGATAGTTGAAGGTGGCGTATACGCCTGGGAAGGATTGGATCGCAAGTTAGTTAAGTAAGTCAGTAATTGTCTCGCACAATAAAAGGTCGTACCGATCGAACTCGGTACGACTTTTTTCGTAGATTACTACTTGACTTCACTCGAACACAAGTTATAATCTTACAGTAATAGGAGGATGTATGACAAGGAGAGATTTTATCAAATCCCCGGCAACTGGCACTGTAGCTTTTTTCGCTGGACTAATAGATTTTGGTTGCGGCATGAAAGAGACCCCAAAAGAAAAGACAACACAATCCGAAATGACCGAAGAACAGAAACGTGAATATGTACTTGCCAATTGTATCTGCGGCAAGTGTCCGAGTTGGGAAGAATGCGGAGAAAAGGGAGGATTCTGCCTTATAGGCAAGAGTACCTGCATCAAGGAGAAAAAAGGTTGCATCTGTCCTGACTGTCCCGTTACAGCAAAGATGGGATTGAAGTACGGATACTATTGCATTGAAGGAAGTGCAAAATCGCTGATGGAAGCAGAAGCTAAGACAGGCTGAGATTCAGTACCACTGAAAGAAAGAGTAGGCCATAAGACGATTGGCCTCCTTACTAAAAAACAATCCGAACAGCAGAAACGAAGATTTATTTCAACAACACGCACATCTTCGTTCGTGTGGCAGCACCGGTGTTCAACCGGTAAAAATACACTCCATTAGGCAGGTTTCTTCCGTCAAACGTAATACTGTGCTGACCAACGGGCATTTGCCTGTCAACAAGTTTAGCCACCTCTTGTCCGATTAAATCATAAACCGCCAGTCTCACATATGCCGCCTGCGGTATGTTGAAACGTATTGAAGTCACACTACTGAAAGGATTTGGGTTATTCTGCGCCAGGATGACATCAGTGCTTAGCTCCTCGAAATCACCGGACTCTTCAACACCAGTGCCGCCGGTCGTCGTGTGGATGATAGTGCCATCATAGCCGACTGCCCAGCCTAAATCCGCATCGAGAAAGAAAAACCCGTATAGATAGTTTGCTGTCCCGGCATCCTGCATGACCCACGTGGCCCCGCCGTCCGTCGTGTGCAGAATCGCCGCGTGCGTGTTGTCACCACCAGAAATCCAGCCGGTCAGAGCATCGACGAATTGAATATGACTGAAATGATACAGAGTACCCAGGTACAAGGAATCCCATGTCGAACCACCGTCGATCGTCCTTACCACTAATCCGTTGACGCCGACCGCCCATGCCGTATCCGGGGTAACAGCGCTTACGCTCGAAAATTCGCGTATGGTTCCAGATGTCTGCGGGGTCCAGTTTCCTCCTCCATCAGTCGTACTGAATATCGCTCCTGCCTCACCGACTGCATAGCCTATATTTGAATCGAAGAAATGTATGCCGTGGAGCGGATATTCATCATTCTCATACAACTGCGTATTCCAGGTAGCTCCTCCATTACTCGTGTAAAGTACATAGCGCGTTGGGTCCGGGCCGGGAAAGCCTTCGGGCCTGCCACCAGCAATCCAGCCGTGATCCTCGTCTATGAAATGCATATCCCACAGATAACCGTTCACCGTCGAATTCTGATCAACCCAAGTAGTCCCAGCATCGGTAGTATATCTTATCTGCCCAAAATTCCCCACTGCCCAGCCTTCCTGTGTGCTGACGAAATGTATTGCATAGTAGTTGACAGACGGTGTTGGCTCGAGATCGACCCAATTGGCACCGCCGTCAGTTGTATGGAAAATGCTGTTAGTGATACTTGCTATCCATCCGTTTTGACCATCGGCGAAATGAATATCAAAAAGTGGTTTGTTCGTGCCCGAATTCTGCTGGTTCCAACCCCAGGCAAACGCCAGTACACTTAATATTAATAGAAAAACAATATACTTCTGAAAAATCATCGAGAACCTCCAATCGACCCCTATCGATATTCGAGTCATCATCAATCTATATTTTGGACAATCAACAGTATCATTTGTTTACATACGATTTGCAGAAGTTAAACGATAGCAATTCAAATTTTACAGAATAGCACTAAATCTTGGGCTATTTTACGCATCTCATCTATAATTTGGCAAACTGAACCGGGCTTTCTGACCGATCATGCCGCAGAAATTTGTTCACTCCAGATTCTTGATGCTCGGATCCGCCATCCCTCTTCTGTTTTCAGCAGGATACCAGCAGCAGTATGTCTCCTCAGAATTTTCTCTTGACCCTGCGCATCAAGTGTCATGATATCTGTCGTAGTGTCCAGCAATACTACATCATGAGTCAGTACATGAATTTCTTTAGCTGTAGTTTTATGTTTTATTTCTGGCGCCATTTCAGAGAAAATTTTAGTGTAGGCTCTAGTTACCTCGTCTCTGCCTTGCATGCGCATATTGAGGGTGATAAAATGCATATCGCCATCCATCGTGAAGAAGGTACTGAACAACTTGGCATCGCGTGCGTTCCACGCTTTATCAAAGTCATTAGCAAGCGTACGGATAGTCTGGATCTCTTCATCACCGATACAATTTGATTCTATCATTCTTTCTCCTATGTTATTTACAAATAAACCCACGTACTAGAAAAAAGATATACTTAACAGTACGGAATACAGCACCAAAAATATGCCGAATATTGTAGCAATCGAATGGACAGTGAGAAAGAATATTTCTATCGTATCAAAGTGACCCGGGTGCCTGTCGCAAACTCCCCCTGCATGAGATTGATTATATACAATCCAGATGCTACAGTTCTTCCATGAACATCCCTACCGTCCCAAACAATATCGTGCAATCCTGGTGCCATGACCCCATTGAGCAAAGACTGAACCATTCTGCCAGCAGCGTCATATATTGCCAGGCGTACCCTCTCAGTACCTGAAGTTGAGATTTGAATGGTACACTGCCGCGTGAAGGGATTGGGATGCACCCGGCTAAGACCAAACGTCGGCGGTCCGTCTTTTAGAAAATTCTGTCCTAATATTTCCTGGAGTGCATTGATGAATCCATACATCTCATCTACCGTACCGGTGGAGACGCGAATATGCCTCGGCATACCCCAACCCACGCGCACTTGATAACCTCTATTAGCGAGCTGCGAAGCAACAGAAGTTGCGCTCATTCCGGTATCAAACATCATGAAATTGGTCTCAGACGGAATGTACTCGAGCTGCAGCGCAGTTAACCCGTTCATCAAAATTTCTTTTGCATGATCATTGAGACTGACCGTATTGTCGACATGATCGATATCGTCAAGAGACGCGATTGCCGCCGCTTGCCCCAACCTGCTTACCATTCCAATATTCTGGGAGGATTGTATCATCGAGGTGTACCCGCCCGACGCTACTGAATATCCGATACGCACACCCGCTAAACCATACGCCTTCGAGAACGTTCGTATCACTATCATGGGAAATCCTCCAGTAACGTAACGGATGCAACTCTCATAGTAAGGTGAATGTATGTAATGATGATAGGCTTCGTCGACGACGACAATGACTCCTGGTGGAAGCGAGTTCATGAAAATCCTCATATCCTGCATGGTAAAAATCGTGCCCTGAGGATTGTTCGGGTTCACCAAAGAAATGAGCTTGGTGTTCTCTGTTATTGCAGCCTTAATGATATTCAAATCTATCACATAACGCTCATTTACCGGCACATGTACAACCGATGCACCGTTAGCCGTGGCTTCCGAAGCCATCTGCGAGTAGGTTGGCGTTGCTGTTACCATCTCATCTCCCGGATACAGGAAGGTATCTGCGACCAGACGGATCAGCTCGGTCGCGCCAGTCCCTGCGCAGATCATGTTCGAACTCACATTATGATGCTCGGCAATCCTCGCTTCCAGTGTCGAGCTAAACCAATCAGGATAACGATGGCCTTCATATGCCGCTTCTCTCATGGCCTCGAGAGCCAGGTGTGATGGTCCTAAAGGATTTTCATTGTAGCAGAGGCGGCCAAATGTGTCTTCAGATTCTGTGAATTCAAACGGGTTTGCCTTTACACGACCGACACCGGGCAAGTAGACGAAGCTCAAGCCAGCAGCTGATGCTTGCAGGAACTCCCTTCGCGACATCTTGTTCTTGCCCATAATAATGCCTCCAGTGATGCAATTTTATGCAACTGTTATCATCCAAGCAACAGGGAAAATGGCCATGCCCAAAGCCATACCCTTTCGCTATATTATAGGAGCCTGCAGGAACATGTCAATGGTAGAAATGAATCGACCAGACACTAGACCAGTTGGACGCTAAAACATAGTGACTTGCCATCACCCACAATTGATATATAATAATACAAGAATAAAAACATGATATTTGGCAGAAATGCGACTTTTTTGTGATTTTGCTGTGACAATCCCATTTAGCATACTAGTGGAGAAATGGGAGGTAGAGATGAAAAATATTAGCAGACAAGTACATTGTGTCATGATAGTCATCTTCGCAGCTGCCATGTTACATGCTACCCAATCCATAACAAAATCCCAGGTGGGATCATTCTGGACGGAAGATGCTTTTCTCTTCGACACGACCGTGATGTACACACAAGCACGTGGTAATCAAAGGTGGTCTTCAGCCGCTTTTGACGGAACCAACTATCTCGTCGTTTGGCATGATTCACGCTTCTACCCTCAGCACGATGTTTTCTGTGCAAGAATAGATCCCGAGGGTCATCTTCTCGATTCTGCCGGCATACATGTTGCGACCATCACTTTTGATAACCTCCAGTACTACTGCAATGCAACACCTGCAGTCGCCTACAACGGGACAAACTATCTTGTAGTCTATCAGGACCGCCGTAGTTCCGTGGAAACGGATATCTACGGTGCCCGTGTTACACCTTCGGGCAATGTCCTCGATCCTGACGGTATCCCGATCTCAACTGCGCAGGGATATCAATGGCATCCTTGCGTTGCATCCAATGGCTTCGATTTTCTTGTTGTGTGGCAAGACCTGCGCACGGGAACGCCGGACATATATGGCGCACGGGTTGACCATAACGGCATTGTTCTTGAACCAGACGGCATCGCGGTCAGCAGTGCACCACGAAGTCAGGAGTTCCCTTCGGTTGCTTCCGATGGAACAGATTACTTCGCCGTATGGCACGACGCACGAGACAGTACAAACACGCAATATGATATATATGGAGCCAGGATAACTGCAGATGGAATCCTACTCGATACGAACAGTGTTGCGATCTTCGTAGATACAGGCCAGCAGACTGAACCGTCGATCGTTTCTGACGGTACGGACTACTTCATTGTATGGGAGGACTGGCGCGCGCAGGTGCTGGCCATCATGGGTGCGCGCGTGGACAGTCTGGCCAACGTACTTGACCCAAACGGTATCAGTATTTCCGGTATGCCGTCAATGATGGAATGGCACCCCTCGTTGGCGTTCAATGGCACTGACTATCTGGTTGTCTGGGCTGATGACCGCAATGGAATAGATCCCGATATCTATGGCGCACGCGTAAACCAAAGTGGTATTCTTATGGATACACTGAACATACCCATTTCGGTGACCAATGGGATGAAATGGATGCCTTGTGTGACAACTGACGACGATAACTTTCTCGTTGCCTGGGATGATGAGCGCGATTTCCCTTCGGGCGATGTATACGGAAGCCGGGTGAGTGCTACAGGTTCCGTGCTCGACCCTGTAGGCCTCAATATCACCACCTCTGCAGTATTCCATGTCGAGCCCGGCGTCGCGTACTGCGGCGAGAATTTCCTCGCCGCATGGGCTGACGTCCGGAGCGGACTTTATCTATCCGATATCTACGGGGCTCGTGTGGACGCAACCGGTATGGTTCTCGATTCGCCCGGCTTTGCGATCTGTACAGCGCAATTCGGACAGTATTCTCCATATATTGCCTTCGACGGGACGAACTATTGCTCAATCTGGACCCATAACATTGGCGGTGCGTGGAGTGTCAAGGGCGCGCGCATCTCGCCGGCAGGTACGGTCCTGGATCCAGCCTACATCAGTGTTTCATCCGCGGGCAATGCTATGTCGCCGCAAATAGCATCGCACGGCAATGGCTTTTTCACGGTATGGGTCGATTACCGGAATAGCTACACCAGCCCTGATATATATGGTGCGCGTATCGCCTCGGCAGGCTATGTTCTTGACCCTGCAGGGTTTGCAATTTCAAATCTCGGTGGGCTCGAATATCGACCTGCGGTATGCTTCGGCGAAGTCCACTATCTGGTGGCGTGGGAAGACACGCGCAACGGACTGAAGGACATCTATTGCACAAGGATCGATACGAGCGGAAACATCCTCGATCCCGGTGGTATTGCTGTGACGAACGATGCTGAATTACAGGACAATACAGCGATGGCATTTAGCGGTACAAATTACCTTCTCGTCTGGCAGGACAAAAGAAATGGTGATTACGACATATACGGCGCGCGTGTCGCACAAAGCGGTGCTGTACTCGATCCCACGGGCATTGCCATATCGACTGCACCCAACGATCAGATCAACCCTTCAGTCGTTTTTGATGGCGTTGACTACATCGTAGTATGGGAAGATCGCCGAGAACTCCCTTCCGACATCTATGGAGCGACAATAGATACGAGCGGTGCCGTGATCGACAGCTTCGTAGCCATCGCGCAACCAGGACCTCAAAGCAATCCCAAGCTCAGCCACGGCCCAGGCGCCAAAACACTCCTGACTTACAGCGGGTGGACCGAATATATCAATGCACATCCGGCAAACGCCCTGCGTATATGGGGCAAATTCCATCCGGAACTGGGAATCACTGAGCACGATGGGGAGACGCAAGCAACTTCCTTACTCAGTTTTTCGCCCAATCCGTTCACCGGGCTGGCCACGGTCAGCTTCAGCATCGGGCAAAATGCAGAGCGCATAGGGTTGAAAATCTATGATATTGCTGGACGATTAGTGAAAGTTCTGTATGACGCCATGCCCCATGCACCATGCGCTATGCAGATTAGCTGGGATGGTACGGACCAGTCTAATCGAGAATTACCCAGCGGCGTCTATTTTGTCCATGTCACATCAGGCGATGACAGCGCAGTGGAGAAAGTACTGCTGGTGAGATAGAAAATTACTGGCGGGGGAGTTAGGCCTCTCCCCCGCCATTGCGTCTTCCAGGTATTGATGAAGGTTTATTCAGGTAACGAATATCCTTTTCAAAGAAGATCTTTTAATGTCAATTTTTTCACAAGAGACTTATCTCCACGTAATATTTCGATCGTATAAGTTGTCCCCGCATCTGCTCTCATCAGTTCACGGAGCGCGATAACACCATCGTAGTACTGGACACCGATTCCGTTTACGGATTTGATGATATCGCCTTTCTGAAAACCAGCATCTTCTGCTGGCGTACCAGGTGAGATAAATACCACTTCAACATCATTTTCATCGTTATAATAGAATTGCAGCCCGCTCTTTGGCCTCGGCAATTCCACCCCGAAATCATTGCCTTTTTCCAGTATCACTCGTTGACCATTGTAATCCAAATATAGCACAAAGTTGCTCAAGAATGAGTTGCCGATGTTCCCTATGACAGTCTCAGATGCAAACACGCCTGTCCCTTCTTCGTGGGGGGTGCCAATCCACGGATCTTTAATAACAAATCCACCGACCTCGACCGTCTTGAATTTTGATATCCTGCTGGTAGTGAAACCTGCCGCGTCGCCGGCCATTATGTCAAAACCAGATCTATCCAGCAGACCATGTTCTTCTGCATAAGGATAGTGAAAATCAAGGTCAGGCGCTCCTATGTCCAATGTCCACTTGCCCGCATACTTGCCATCAACCGTGACTTGAAGATTCAACATATTGCTCTGTAACGGCGAGTCAAAAACCTTACCTTTGCCGGTGTACTTAAATTTCGCGGGATGATAAAAGGAGATCGTCTGCTTGGCGTAATCTATTTTCGTTACAAATCGCGAGAGAAAATCATAACCAAGGATACCTACCACATCCAGCCCGAGAGCCTTCTTAAACAGGTGACGGAAATTGAAAGCAACCACCTTCTGCTGATTGAACAGGATTCCGCCAACTGAATACGCCGGTATGGTGACAAAATATAAATCGACGATGCCCGAGGCACCCCGCCCTTTTATCGGGCCTTCAAACGCCAAGCCTGCTTCCGCGGCGAAGCTCGAATCGATGACGTTGACCGATGCGCCGCAATCGAGCACCCAGAGCCGCTCCTTGCCCATGATGTTAACAGGCAGATAGATATGATTCTCAATGAATTCAACTGGAGCATTCTCTGCACTGATACCGTTTGCGAAAACAAAATCCTCGACATCCTCTGCCGGTGGTTCAAAGAGAGCAGCGTCCAAACCGACGCCGAACCTGTACGTGGAATACTCAACCGAAACTGTTTCGTCAGTTGGAAGTTGTCTAATGACTTCCCGGAATGGAAAAACAAGGCCATTGACTCTACGAAAATCAGAATATGAAATATGCACTTCGTTATCGGGTTTTAGGATCATCGTTTTCAGAAGATAGAAGTTGGATCTATCGTAGAAATTCATCTGAATATCTTCGTTTATCTTATTCGTCATCTTCAGCACGTAGCAATCACTGCCCTCCAGTTTCTCGACACCTTCGAATGTCAATGTGAAGTATTCTGATCCGGGGTTCAAGTATTCGTATTCCTCCATCAGTCTTCTGACCTCACGTTCTTTTAAGGTATGCTCATCTCTTCTGATCAACACTTTTCCGTTCGCGTCAACATGCCAGCTTACTTCACCATCATCCCCTGACACTTCACTCACTACCTTGAGATCTGTTTCCTGTCTCAATTTCAGCGGACGTTCGCTCCACTCCTTGAATGTACCCTCAAGACCAGCACCTAGGTTGACGATAGTACCTTCTTTGTACATTGTCTTTAGTGCCTTTAAGTTGTTCAGACCTCCAACTGCCTCAAAATGTTTTTCGAGGATCTGATAAGGGTCGGACAGTTTTGTCTGACTGTACACTGGTGCTGCAAAAGCGGACAAAACTAGCATGATTGCTGATGCCAATATTCGAAAACGCATGATTACCTCCTTTCACCAAGATATGTTACCACCCTTTCAACGGGCAGCATATTGTAGGGATCCAGAATATCAATATCCTTAACATCTGTTATGTACTCAAACATCGACTACCTCCTTTTTTTCTTCTTGGTCAATGGATAGAAAACCAACACGAGTCTGTATTCTACATCTCCCTTCTTGTCCTCTGCAGCCTCGAATTCATCGAGCATCTTATGGATTTTTTCCTGCATTTTCTTCAAGTTAGCAGGTGTTGTGCGGATATGCTTGCGTGCAAGGCTGACTTCGACTTGCTTTTTCTCCGGACAGATCAGTTTTTCTGAAATACTCTCGTTGATCTCCCGCATTGTATTCTCGAGCATCGTAGTGAACATGGCCCGGAATTCACCGATTGCCTTTTTGCCGTTTTTCATCATCTCAAATAGGCTGCTATCGACCGAGAAGCGCTTCGCAACGGTACGGTAGTACTTCTCAAGAGTGCCGCGTTTCTTCTGGGTCTTTACGAGTTTGATCAGACCAACGCGTTCTAGCGCTTCCACATGGTGATAGAGTTTCGTGGGCTTCTGTCCGATGACCTCTGCCGCCTGCTTTGCCGTCCTGGGCTTGTCGGCGAATACCTCAACGAGCCTCGCCCGCAACGGATGGGCAAAGACCTTAATCTGTTCAAGATCTTTAAGCATCACCGTATCTCTCATCCTTCCTCCTTTACTGGGACAGGCTACTTTTCAGTACTCCAAATTCTTACTTCGCCATTCAGGACACTTAACTCTGATTCCAGAGGGATTGAACATACCGTGCCAAGAAAAGTTGCCTGTCCCCATTATTCAACAACATGTTAATATTCATATTATTTTGAATATTCAATTATATTGTAATAAAAATTTGCGATTTGTCAAGGGGTAAAATGAAGGAAAACAGATATTGACATATCGCATATAAAAGTTATAATAAAGTAGAAGTGCATGATTAAGAAGGACTGTAAAGCCGGAGTGTAAATTGAAGAAGTCAGTCACCTTGTCCATTCTACCGCACAGGAATATTCACATTCACGTAAATGCAGTCTAAGAAAGGAGGTGCACGTCACAAAACTCAACTTTTGTATAATGTAAGCGATTGACAGCATGTCTAAAGTGGTAGGATAACCGTAGAAATACTAGTATATACATGGGAGGTGTAGAATGAAAAGGGTCCTTTCAGCCCTCGTAGTATGTATATGTTTCACCAATGCGGCATATGCTGCAGGTACTGTATATGAAACGACTTTCTATAGTCCATCATTAGCCAGAGAGTGTTCGGTGCAAATATATCTCCCAGATGGCTATGATCCTATGGGAAGCACCCAATATCCAGTTGTATACTTTTTACACGGAGCGCTTGATAACCACATGGGTTACTCATTCATTCTCGACATATTCGACATAATGATTGCAGGGCAAATAATCGAACCGGTAATTGTCGTTAAGCCGGACGGACGCAGCACACCATATGTTGTCAGCTGGTCCACAAATTCAATACTCAATGGACTATATGAGGATTACCTCGTCAATGACCTCGTGGATTTCGTTGAAACGAACTACAATGCAATACCACAGTCGGAATACCGCTATATCATGGGACACTCGGCAGGAGGTTACGGTGCAATGACCCTGGGTCTCAAGCATCCTGATGTATATTCGCGACTTGCCGCTCACAGCGGTGTACTGGAATTCAACGTGCTGATCGTGGCCGCCCTTCCCGCACTTCTGGCAGAATACCCTCTGGGACCACCCTACATCTGGAACCCCTTTGCCGGATTCTTTTCAGGCGTATTCTTCTCACTGGGAGCAGCATTCTCACCCAATTTCCTCAATCCACCTTTTTACGTCGATCTCCCCCTCGATGAAAATGCACAAATAATTGAACCCATATGGCAACTATGGCTTCAGCACAACCCACCCTCATATGCCGCAGGGTTACCGCCAAATACAGAACTGGGGATATACTTCGATTGTGGTACCATGGATGAGATGGGCTGCTATCCTCAGAATGTAGTCTTCGCAGACATCCTTTCACAACTCAATATCGACCATGAGTTCCAGGAATACGTTGGCGATCACTCCTCGGTACTACCCGAACGCTTTCCTATCAGTATCGCATTTCTAGTCGGTCTCAAGGCACATGTTTACTTCCAACCTACGATCCTGAACCTTGGCAGCGCTGGCACCTGGATCACCTGCCACATCGGGCTGCCAGGTGATTATCTGATCACTGACATCGACCCGTACTCGGTCGTGCTCAATGAGATCAATGGAATCGCTCTTGACCCGCCGTTGTACCGGGAAGGACCGATCGAGATCTGCGAGTACCGCGGCGAATTGTGCCTGATGGCAAAATTCAACCGCCAAGATGTGATCGAGCATCTATATACAGCAGGAATCACCGGCAAGCAAACGGTCGAACTCGTCGTCGCCGGCGAACTCACCAATGGTATCCCCTTCCATGATATTGGTGCGCTCAACGTAACCGGCACTGCTGGACCGCAGGGCAATGAAATGGCCTACAAGACAGGCGGGATCCTGTACAAATGCATACCGAACCCCTTCTCCACCACGACCGCGATTCTATACGAAATTCCCAGTGAAACACATGTAAGCGTCACCATCTACAATGCCGTCGGCCAGCGTGTCGCGACCCTGGTCGATGCTACACAGGAAGCAGGCTCTTATTCTGTATCCTGGGAAGGCAAGAATCTCCCGAATGGTGTCTACCTCTGCACAATGGAAACCGATGGATGTACCGAAACACAGAAAATACTGCTTATGAAATAAAACAATGGGGACAGGCACCTCTACTCTAAAAGGTGCCTGTCCCCGTTTACGTAATCTCTAACAAAACACCGTCCCCCCGGGATGTTCAAATATGACTATTG
>JAOUFJ010000024.1 GCA_029858255.1 candidate division WOR-3 bacterium
ACGTATCCACATACAAACCCGCCACCACCACTAAATCACAATCCACCAACATCCCATACGGCGCCGACGCACCCGCCGTCACCGTAAACGGATCCGAACCGTTACTGCCACTACCACCCGGCGCAATCGTCCCAAAACTACCCGCATTGTCGACAATCGTCAGATGTGACGAATTGCAGAGTAAGGTAGCGCTTACGTTCGTGGCAGTCGCACCTCCCTCATTCTCAAGGGTCACGACGATATCCGCTGTTTCACCCGGATCCAGTATCCCATTACCGGATACCGAATACTGCTGGCAACTAAGAGCCGGCGCGTAGACGGTGAGGCTGAACTGTGACACCCATGTCGAGTCGACATTGTCCTTGCAGGTAAGTGTGAACAGTATTGTATTGTTGTTCGGACACGATGAAGAGATGGCTACATCGAAACCGTCGGTTCCTGTGTAGGCGGAATCATTCGCCGCGATGTTCCCAAAGTTCTTTACTGTATCGGAAAGTGTAGCATATGTATTCTCAGTGCTGATGATGCCGCTTATGCTGTTGCCCTGACTCTGTCCCCAATTCATCACCCATACCGGCAGTTGTGCGGACTCACCAGGGTTAAGTTGGTTATTATTATTGCCGCCTGGAGACGGATCGCTGATCAAATAATTCAAGAATGTAACATACGCATAGTTGGTTGACTGAACAATAATCGAATCCTCAAATGGATAGTGATTCAGAGCAGTAACCGTGATATCCATACCACCCGGCGAGTTCGGGTAAACGCTCAGCGTCACCAGCCCGGCCGTGTTCGTGTATCCGCTCGCATACGCCTCATCTCCTTTCAGGAGACAAACGAGAGCATTGTTCACAGGGCTGCCGCTGCTGGTCACTACCACGTTCACGTTCTGAGACCCAAGAGGAATCGCGGAAGGAAAGTTCACCGTAAGATTCTGCGGCACATCGGTCCACACGGGCATTTCCGGATCGCCAAGGAGATTCAACTCATAGAGGCACCAGCGGGTCATGTCGTATTGATACCCTGAGTCTGCATAGTATACCCAGGCATCTTTGGATACGGAATGCGCTTCGCCAATGTGGAACATATCATCGGATATAACATTATAATAAAATGACGTGTCTATTCGTTCTGACGGGCCGGGCACGTAACCTATACCGCTTACATAAGCACCCCAGCCATAACGCGAATTCATCAATGCGGCAACGAGTCCTCCGCCAACACGGTTCACGAGATGCTCGGCAAAGCAATCGCCTCCCGGCACAAGATCCCAACCGCCGCACATACAGGCGATCGAATTCGCGATGCCCTGCCGGTCACCGTTCACCAAATTTTGGGCGTCGGTCGAGTTGAGATACGGTGTACCCATGTATATCCCGTTCTCATCACCGTGGCCAACCCAGTGGCCCATACCATAGCCGACGTTCATCGAATCGATCATCCACTGTCGGCTCAGTGTCCCGTTGCGCTCGTACAGCTTTCCATCTACCCAACCGGACGGTGTCATCCTGGCAAGTGAATCCTGTATCGGCCGTTCATTATAGCTCGACCAGAGTATTGCCGCCGGCAGTAGCATTTTCTTCAGATAATCGGTCGGCGGATTCTTCTCATACGTGAAAACCTTGTTGACGAAGTTCTGCGCCTTTGCCACACTGTACACCGAAGCGCGGCCGACAAAGACATCTGCATACATATCAACGCTGTCGCTGAGTTGTCCGTACACGTGGTTGCCGTTGAAATCCCAGTTACCATCGAGGTCAGCATAGTACAGATCACTGGGGATCGTATCATCACGGCCGACAGTTGAATAAGTGTAGTAGTATGTCATCCTTGCCGGCACGATGTTCTGCCCGCTCGTCATCTGATCGCCAGATCCACCGAGCAGAAAATATATCGTGCCCCAGTTATCCTTTGCGTCCTCAATAAATGCCCTTATCTTCTCCTGCAGGTCATAGCCCGTGTAATTGCTGCTGATCCAGGAGACTTCGACGACAGTCGCCGGGACACCTTTCTTGGTCTTCCACTCGGCGAAACGCTCGAACACCGTATCGACAGGCGGCGCGCTGATGACAACATACTCAAAATATCCCGGAGGCACGGTAGCCGGCCTCATGTTCTTTTGAACGAGCGGGGCAAATTGCAGTACATCCTCAGGGTTGACAACGAGGGCGCGCACCGCGTTGCCGAAAACATCTCTCTGCCGGTCAGTGGCGATCCAATTTCGAGCCCCGTTCTCCCGATACTCTATTTCATATGTAATGGTTGTAGCAAGCTGGAGTTTCTTCTGCGCGGGTATATAGCGCACAGGAAAAATCTCCACGTGAGCGATCCGGTACCCGTTCATGTTACCCGTGCCGCCGTTTGCTATCGTGTTCTCCGGAAAGGGTTTGTCCCATGAATAGATATCAGGATCCGGTGGGAAAATTTCGGGCTCAAAGGTCTTGCCCGGCATTGGCAATGGCACGTCGGGTTGTGCCGGCACAACGTTGAATGTACCCGGAACATCCTGCCAGTCTTCGGCAATGACTCTCACGTTCGTCAGCACGGCACCAGCAGGAATGACCAGTTTCTGCACAACGCGTGGCATGCGTGGAGCACCTGGATAGACCATAACTGGATGCCCTTTGATCTCAATCACATCACTGCCAGCGGCGCCGTAGATCAACAAATCCTGCATCGAAAACGTCGCTGTCTTCGTCATCGTACCCGCGAAAAGCGGAATGACGACACAGATCAAAACGATCAGAAGTTTCTTCATCTTACCTCCCCCTAAGGGTCATGAATCGCATATGGCCAAAAAATATCATAAACTATCTCATGATTACTGCTTTAAGAACCTGTCTTGCTTCATCGGCTGTAAAGCGCAAGAAATATATCCCGTTCGGAACCACCCCGCCCTCATCATCACGACAATCCCAAACAACAGATGATGGATATCCGATATCAAGCAACCTTTCTGACAGATCTGCCACGAGCCGTCCCGAGGAGTCGTAGATACGTAAACTCGTGTTCTTGGATTCGTGACCGAGTGTATATCTAACCTGCACACGGTCCGTGTTGGGATTCTGGAACAATGCAATCGAAGATGTTATGCGCTGCAGCCCGGCGACATCCCCTTCATCGATATTGAACGAAATCTCCGCACGCGCAAGACACGAGTAACCACCCCAACCCCAACTCGCGTTATTCCCGCGAACCTGATAGAAAAATTCTCCGCTTGCATGGTTTTCGAAATCATACAGCGTGTCATTGATGGCGGATGACACCGTGTCCACATTTTCAAAAAGACACACCGGATAAATATCATCGACAAAGAAGCCGCCATTGAGTATCGAACCATCGGTCATAGAGCGAAATCTGATATGCACAGATTCATCTACCCAATCCTCGAGCGAGTACGCCCTGCGTATCCAGCCGCCGGAACTTCCCGTATACCGCGTTGTGTCGAGATTATACCATTCGAGAGAATTCTTCGAAACCTCAACCACTGCTACATCATAGTTTGTTTCCAGATCATACCAGCACCAGAAGGTAACAGAATCCCCTTCCTCAACCATGTAGGGATGCAAGGTTTGTACGGCGTGATTCATGTTGAAATAGCTCCGCGAGAAAAAACTGAACTCGCCGGAATGGACCTGTGTAGTATCCAGAATGAAACCATCCAGGATCCATCGGTCGGCACCGTTTTCCAGATCGTCCTCGATGACCGAAGGACCAGTAAGCTCAAGTAACTCCCAGTGTGTTGGATGGTTATCATCCGGGTTCCGGGTGTGCCACGCAACAGTGTAATCAGAGCCCACATTGCCAAGGTCATAGATCTCCGGCGGCGGCACCACGGCATCGAGCAGCAAGACTATCGAGTCGCAAAATCCTGCAAGGTACTTCAATGCCTTGAAATTCTCGTGCACCATTTGATCGAGCTGGGAGACCGGTTGATACTGTGAGGTTCCCAATTCAGTCGTGAAGGATAGCATGGAAACGCCACCAACCCAATGGGACCAGCTGTAAAACCAGTCAACGCTTGAGCCGCTCACCGGGTATATCGCAGAATAGATCGGACCAGAATCGTAGGTGCCGCCATACAAGCGGTGAACCTGATCTGCCATGTAGTCACCCACCTGTTCATGTAGTAGACCATCCGGCACTCCGTCATCTGTCCAACCCCACGGCCACATTATCACCTCGCCCGAGCTGTGATATGACATGTACGCATTAATGATATGCTCTTCAACAAAATACGTCAAGGAACGAATTTCATCACCCGACCCGCCATATGCACCGCAGAAAAGGCTATGGCTTGGCCGGTGCGATGCCTGGCCCTCGTCAACCGCACCCCAATCACCTTCAATATCCGGCGAACACCCGCGGTAGTTTCGATTCGGGTCGTTACCGATGTAACCGCCGAACGGTTCCCGGTTCTTCCGCCAGTAAAAACCCGTCGGATAATCATATAGATAACCGTCAACGTTTATCACCGGGAAACAGTATATCTCTGTATTGTTGATGATTTCGGTGATCTCTGACACAGAACCATATGCACTGAGCATCGAGTCAACAAAGAACATGATGACCGGCACGCACGCCCACTCATTGGAATGATGTGCACCGTCGATCAAAAAACCAGGCTCATCATCCTCTTCGAGATGCGGATTATCTGAGATCTTGATGCCATATATCCAGTTACCGTTAAACGTGGTTATCGGCAAAGAGTCGAGTTTACATAATGACGGATAGTCCTGGACCAGGTGCCTGAGGCTGTCTTCAATCTCAGCATAAGAAAGGTACTCGGCGCGAACACTCTCTTTCGCAAGTGCCACGTCATGCACGATCACTTCGTAAATGAGTCCCGAGCCAACAATCCTGCTGAACTCGTCGCTACTAACAACCAGGTCGTAATATTCACCCGCCCTTGCACCGACAACATCGAAGTCATATTTGACCGACACTCTTTCCATATCGTGCCAGGTCGGCGCATACACTCGAACTACCATCTCCTGGGCATAGACCGCAACAACCAGAAATATAAATAGAAAAAAAATTCTTTTCATCAATGCTCCTTTTCAAAAGACTTAATTCTGCCGATTGTTAAAACTAATAAGAAATACAGCAGGCTAGTGAATACTGCAGAACAGAATCATATTCTCCCTAAATGACCTCACCAATTCTATTCATGCGGATCGCCTTCCATTGCCAGAACTTGAAGACTTCAAAGAAATTAGAGACCTCACCGCCCGGGTCAAACGAGAAATAGATGAACAGTGGTTTACCCTTCAGATATCTCTTATGCAAAGGTCCCCAGAATCTTGAATCCGCCGAATTATCACGATTATCACCCATGGCGAAAATACAGTCCTTGGGCACAACGACCGGTCCGAAGTTATCACGCACCTGATAGCCAATGATGTCCGCAAGATCGGCTTTCTCCCACGCTTTCTGATAATTTCGGTCATCGGCGATCACGCCCCGGATCACATTACGATCGGTATGACGGATATAGGGTTCATCAACCTCATTGCCGTTCACGTACAGGACCTTGTTGATCAGCTGGACCGTATCATTTTCGACCGCAACACAGCGCTTCACAAAATCCTTGTTCTCGAACGGATACCTGAACACAATTATTTCCCCGCGATTCGGCATCCGTCCAGGTATTATCGGAATTTGTTTCGTTGTTAGGGGTATCGGGATTTTGACGCCGTATATGAACCTGTTTACGAGAAGAGCGTCTCCGATGAGAAGCGTCTTCTCCATGGATGCGGTGGGAATAACATAGGCCTCAACGAAGATTGCACGTAGGATCAAAACAACAGCGATCACGGTAGCCCAGGTGTAGATCTCGCGTTTGAGTCTTACCTTCACAGCATTTATTATAACGTCATACGGTCAAAAGTCAACAGTCTGAAACCCCTGCGGTCGATACGACCCTGAAAACACATTGGCACTGCAGACACGCTAACGCTGAAGACATGTCGCTTAGCTCCTGAAGACACGCTAATGCTGAGAAACGGTGAATGGGAGCGTCGGAGAAACGGAGACACTACACGACCCCCCGTCATTGCGAGTCCCGCGTAGCGGGACGTGGCAATCTCGGCAGTCGAACGAAAGTAACGAAAACAACGACAATAGCGATAATAACGAAATTAGCGGTATTAACGATAATAGCGAGAATAACGGGAGTAGCGAGCTTAACGAACCAAACGAAATTAACGTTTTTCGTTCCCCACCCTTGACTTGAATACGATATTCGCTAAAATAGACCATGTTTGAACGTGGGCGGTTAGCTCAGCCTTGGTTAGAGCGTCTGCTTGACATGCAGGAGGTCACCCGTTCAAGTCGGGTACCGCCCATTCCCTTTTGTTCGCGATATTCCCTGCGTTCAGAATCGCTTGTTGAAAGGTTGTCATGGATAGCACGCTGGATCTCCTCTTAAAGATCCAAAGTCTTAACGATGAAGTAGAAGATACCAAGACGCAATTAACACAAATGCCCCAAGAGATGGCAAAACTCGAGAAGCAAATGAGTACACGCGAGGAAGAGTTAAAGACGGCCGAAGCCAGAATTCTTGACCTTAAGAAAACATACAAACTCAAGGAGATCGAGATTGCGGATAATGAAGAAAAGATGGCAAAACTGAATACTCAGACTTTTGCGGTGAAAACAAACGAAGAATACCGCGCCATACTCAATGAAGTTGATTTTCTGAAGCAGAAAAATAAGGAAATCGAAGATGAAATGCTCGGCTTTATGGAAGAAGAGGAAAAACTCAACAATTCGATAGACGCAATACGTGCTGAAACCAAGGAGTTTACCGACGCGACGAAATCCAGAATCGCCGAGTTGAAGCAAAGAAGTGAATCGCTGACCGAGCAGCAGAAAATAGCAGAGGCAAATCTCAACGACAACATTGCCAAACTCCCCGAGGATGTGAAAGTCTTGTACAAGCGAGTCGCAAAAGTTCGCGACAAAACTGTCTGTGCCATAGTTGACAACACCTGCACCGGGTGCTACGCCAACCTTACGCATCAGTTTCTCAACGAACTCAAAAAACGCAACAAGATACTGTTGTGCGAAACCTGTGGTCGGATTCTTGTTTATACTACTTCCGGTTAATAGCCAATGGCTCTCCAAAAAAAGCCGCAGTATTCTATTTTCGTGGATGGTTCGTCGCGGGGCAATCCAGGCCCCGCAGGCGTCGGCGTTGCTGCCTTCGGCGCAGGCGAAGACAACCCCTCAGTTGAAATATCCAAATACATAGGGCTCACAACTAACAACGTAGCCGAATATGAAGCCGTCATCCATGCGCTTAAATGGATGATCGATTCAGGCATCCGGCAGGCCACGATCAAACTCGACTCGGAATTGGTATTCAAACAACTAATGGGCAATTATCGCGTCAGATCTCCACACATCAAACTGCTCGTAAAAAGAATAAACACACTCAAGTCGCAGATCGAAGAGGTAACTTTCGTGCTAGTGCCGCGCGAAGAAAACAAACTGGCGAACCGGCTCGCCCAGACGGCATCAAAAAAAGTTAAGGTCAAACACCAGAGATTCAAGCAGCTACCATTACGGTAACATGTTTGGCAAACGTGAAATAAACGCACCAAGAATCCTCATCGGAGGGTATCTCGGCATAATCGCGATCGGCACGGTGCTGCTTATGTTACCCGCGTCAACCCGGAGCGGCATCAGTTTCATCGACTCTCTCTTCACCGCATCCTCGGCGCTGTGCGTCACCGGGCTGATCGTCAAGAACACGGCATTGGATTTTACCCTGTTTGGTAAGTGTGTCTTGCTGGCTCTGATACAGATCGGCGGTCTGGGTTACATGACACTCTCAACTACTTTTTTCTTCTTCATCGGACGCAAGATATCACTTCGCGACCGCCTGCTTTTCAAGGAATCGATCAATCTTCTCACCTACGAGAATTTGCGTCGCTTTGCATGGCGTGTGTTCAGGATCACGATTGTCGTCGAACTGCTGGGAACGGTGTTGCTGTACTCGGCTTTCGTGCAAAGATTCAACGCGCCGACCGCCCTCGGGCACGCATTCTTTCATGCAGTCTCAGCGTTCTGCAATGCAGGTTTCTCTACTTTCTCGGAAAACATGGCATTGTTTTCATCGTCAGTTTCAGGACCACTGGTAGTCTCCGTGCTATTCATATTTGGCGGCATCGGATTCGTTGTGATATCGGATCTGTATACGACCTTTATCAGAAGACAAAAGAAAAAACTTTCCCTCCACACGACCATCGTGTTGAGAACGACGCTTGCCCTCATCATGATCGGTACAGCCTTTATATTCTTTATCGAATACGACCGCAGCCTTGCTGGTTTGCCTTTCCATCATAAACTGATCACGGCTTTCTTCCAGGCCGTCACTCCGAGGACCGCTGGCTTTAACACAATGAACATAACACTTTTCTCGCCGGTCACCATCGCGCTTCTCATGCTGTTCATGTTTGTCGGTGCCTCTCCTGGCGGTACGGGTGGAGGTATAAAAACAACGACGTTCGCACTCCTATTCAGATGGGCAAAAGACCTGATGCTCGGCAGGTACGGCAAAGATGTAATCGCTTTGAAGAACAGGATCCCCATTGAGCAGGCTTTCCGCGCCTTCCTGATTTTCATGCTATCTGGTTCAACGATCGTCGTCGCCTTCTTCCTTATTTTGCTCATAGACAAGCAGAACCCGCTCAAGGTCCTTTTTGAAATCTTCTCAGCGTTCGGCACAGTCGGACTTTCTCTGGGTTCATCAATTAACCCGTTTTGCAGTTTTTCGTACGACCTTTCCGTACTGGGCAAGTTGGTCATAATCGGTACTCTTATTGCGGGCCGGGTTGGTACCATTACCCTGGGAAGTGCGATACTCAAGCCCCATCCCCTGGAATACGCGTACCCTGAAGAACCAATCGTGGTTGGCTAATTTGATGAACAAAAATTACAACCCGGGTGTACGCATCCTTGAAAATACACGTGTTGTTGACTTTGCCAGAAAAAGGGTTCAATCGTGCGCGCTGCTTATCGAGGACGACACTATCAAGGAGAAAATCACTGAACGCCATGCCCGGCCAAAAGGAATCCTCAAACTTGACTTGCGGGGAAAGTATGTAATACCGGGATTCATCGACGCCCATACTCACCTCGTCCCGGAAGGCATCAAGATGCAACGGCTTGATCTAAGTCGGTGCCGTTCACTAGAAGATTGTCTGGAGAAGATACGCGCTGATCTCAAAACAAAGGACATTAGCTTCGCTTCTAATTGGGATGAAACGGCATGGCCCACATATGACTCCAAAGATCATAACCGCCACACGCTCGATAAGCTTTCGAGAAAAAAGCCAATAATAATGCGCCGCATCTGCGGCCACTATGCAGTCGTCAATACCGCCGCATTACGGCATATTCCAGAGAATCGAAAAATCGTCGACCGGAAAAAAGGAATTCTCCTTGAAGACGCCGCCCTTAACCTCAATGACTTCTTTCCACCAACCGATGAAATGATGGAGAAGGCAGTGATGCTCGCGACAAACAAGGCCTTGCGTCAGGGTATAACATCAGTCCACGAAATATCCAAACCAAGTTATTTCCGCGCACTTCAGAAAAAGAAAAATGAACTCAAGATCAGGTATTCGATATACCTGACAGAAAAGCATCACAAGCATGTGTTGAGGACAGGTTTACGAACAGGATATGGAGACGACTGGCTCCGGTTCGCCGGTACGAAGATCTTCCTCGACGGCTCCATCGGCGCACACACGGCTGCGCTGAAGCAACCTTACAGGAATGAGCCAATAAGGGGTAAAATCCTGATACCATCACGCAAACTTGCATGGTTCGTCGATACTGCTGAATCAAATGGTATACAATTAATGCTGCATTCGATCGGCGACCGCACAACTGATACTGCCCTTCGAGTCCTGAAGGAACACACTTCTCATGGAAATCCACTGAGACACCGCATCGAACATCTCGAGATGCTCAACGGCGAAACCATTGCCGCTATCGGTCGGATGAAAACAATCGCATCGATGCAACCGAATTTCGTGCATCGATGGCAGAAATCCGGTGGTTTTTATGAAAAAGTTCTGGGGGCTCGGTATAAAAAGATGAATCCATTCCAGTCGCTACTGCGTAACCGGGTGAAACTTATGTTCGGTTCCGACTGCATGCCACTTGGTCCGCTATACGGAATTCAGGGAGCGATCAAGCACCCTTCTGAGGATGAACGTCTGAGCATAGCCCAGGCCTTCCTTCTATACACCGAAGCAGGTGCATTTGCCACCTTTGAAGAAAAAAAGAAGGGTAAACTGGAACAGGGATATCTTGCAGATCTCGTCGTGCTGAACGAAAATCCCCTCGAAGAACGAAATTTGCTCAATCTGAAGGTCGAGGGAGTAATGGTTGGCGGGGAAATGGTTTTCAGCAGCATTCCCGAATGGTGGTGCGCGCGAAGATGAAAAAATTGCTCTGGATATTCTCTAAAGCATACAAGAAATTCAATACCGACCGCTGCCCTCTCCTTGCATCCGCCTTGGTTCACGCGACAACATTCAGCCTCTTTCCCTTGCTCCTTGGGCTCTTGTCTCTATCACTCTTCATCCTTGGATCTTCCGAAGGTATCATCGAAAAGATCATGCCGGTCATCAAACAGGTTTTCCCTGCCGGCATTGATGAAATAGTACGGAACATAACTGCCATCAAACAGACATCAATAGCGATTGCCGTTATCGGTTTTGTCGGCTTCATGTGGGCATCAGCCAGCATATTCAGAGCAATTGAATCGACCTTGAACGTCATCTGGAAAGTCAAGAGAGACAGACCTTTTTTCCGTAAGAGTGCGATCACCATAGGTTCATCATTTCTCGTCTTCATCGGGCTGTTCGCATCATTCGGACTGACACTCTGGGGAAGCACAGTCGGCGCGTCCGGCATCGCACGGTTCCTTCCCGAGATAAGCTTCGTCGGAAGCATCGTGCTCTTCGGTCTGATCTTCAAGATCTTCCCGAATCGCGGGGTGCGCTGGAAGGAAGCGTACTTTGGTGCTATATTCACAGGGGTCTTCTGGGAAATCGCAAAATATCTCTTTTCCATATACATCATCAGGGTCGTCGATTATTCAAAACTCTACGGCTCGTTATCGGCAATCATCATTCTGTTTTTGTGGTTGTACTATACTGCGTATATTTTTCTGTTCGGTGCCGAACTTTCTTATGTATTTGCACGCCGCAAACATTTGAAATGACGATAAACCGTTAGTACCGTTAATTTCGTTAGTCTCGTTAATACCGCTAAACAACAAAGCGAATTTGGAATTGCGAATTTCGGAATGCGGAATGCGGAATTTAAGAAACGTTATTTGCGTTACGTTCGTTAATAGCGCTAGTATCGTTATTGTCGTTAATCCCGCTAATTTCGCTATTTCTGTACATGGCTGTTTAGATTTTTGGGTTTTTGAAATTTGTAATTGTTTTGTATTTAGATATTAGGATTTCGGATTTGTGGGGAGTTCTCCGTTTCCCCGAGGCTCCGATTCACCGGGGCTCATCATCTTAACCTTTGATTTCCTCAGGATCGTCGCCAGTCCCCCCTTGACAAATTTTCGATTGTGGCTATAATAACGTTGTGACTCTATATATAGTGTCTTTGGGGGTGGCGAATGAAATGTCCGAGATGCGGCAAAGACAGTGACCGCGTTCTCGAGACACGAACTTCTCAAGCAGGGTCGGTCGTGCGGAGGAGAAGGGAATGCACCAAATGTCGTTTTAGGTTTACAACATATGAGACGGTCGAGAGGGTTCCTCTCGTCGTGATCAAACGCGATCGAACAAGAGAACCCTATGACCGCGCCAAACTCTTAAATGGCATCGCGACCGCCTGTCGTAAGAGACCCGTAGCTGCAGAAAGAATAGAATCCATTGTAAATGATATTGAAGATATTTTGTCTGACCGATATCAGATAGAGATACGATCGTCTGACATAGGCAGAATGGTCTTGGATCGATTGCTGGAAATTGACGAGGTCAGTTACGTTCGTTTTGCCTCAGTCTACCGAAAATTCACCAACATCGATAAATTTGCCAACGAGTTGAAGATGATCAAAAAGGAGCGAAGATGGAAGAAAAAGTAACGGTAAGAATCGGTATCTCTGAAGAGATCCCACGAGAGAAGATTTTTCAATATGTGAAGAAAAGAGATGGGGAAGTGGTCACCTTCGATAAATCAAAGATTTCAAACGCGATCTACCTCGCGGCAAAAGCCGTGGGCGGTGAAGACATAACCTTGGCAGACAAATTGGCTAACGAGGTGATTCTTTTTTTGTACACGAGAAAGGGCAACGTCACGCCCGAAGTCGAAGAAATTCAAGATGCGGTCGAAAAAGTATTGATTGAAAATGGACACGCGCGTACCGCAAAAGCTTATATTCTATACCGAAAACAACGAGAAATATTACGCAAGAAGAAATTACTGCTCAGCAAACCCGAAGAAAGGGAGACAACCGACTACGCATTGTTTGTCCGCACTTCAGATGATGATTTTGTAGCATGGGACCGCGAACGAATAATAAAGGCGTTAGAAAACGAAACCGGGCTCGAGCGCAATTTGGCTGAAAAAATTTCGGAAGAAACAGAAGAAACCATTCTTAATTCCAATGTTCATCTGGTGAGCTCCTCGCTCATCCGCGAAATCGTCAATGTCAAACTGATCGAACACGGATTGGAAAATTCAAGATTGCGCCATATGCGTCTTGGCATACCCTTGTACGATGCAGACAAGATAATCCTCTTTGCGAACCGTGAGAACGCCAATATCCCGCACAATCCGGAAGCGACAAATATGACCATCGCCGAGACGGTTAAAAAGCAGTATATGCTCTCTCAAGTATTCAGCCGGGACGTGGCTGACGCCCACATACGTGGTGACATTCACCTGCATGACCTCGGTTTTGGCGACCGTCCCTATTGCTCGGGCCAGTCGCTGGAATATGTCAAGAAATTTGGACTGAATCTGCCGAATGCATTATCGATCGCCCGACCGGCAAGACATCCGGACACATTACTTGCCCATATGGTAAAATTCTCTGCTGCGCTGCAGGGACACTTTGCGGGCGCAATTGGCTGGGATGCCGTAAATATTTTCTTCGCTCCTTTTTTAACAGGCATGTCAGACCGCGATATCCACCAACTCGCACAGATGATGATCTTCGAATATTCACAGCAGTCGGTGGCGCGCGGTGGGCAGGCAATATTTTCTGATTTGAATCTATATTGGGAAATCCCAAAGCATTTTCGTGATGTACCCGCTATCGGTCCGGGTGGCGAGTACACCGGTAAGAAATACGGAGAGTATGCAGAGGATGCGCAGAAGTTCGTTTGGGCGCTATTCGATGTATATATGGATGGTGACGGAACTGGCCGTCCATTCTTCTTCCCGAAACCACTGGTTCATATCACCGAAGATTTCTTCACGACTCCTGGTTATGAGGATTTCCTAAATCACATTTCCGATGTATCGTCCAAGCGAGGTAATACATATTATGTTTTCGACCGTGGTCAGACAGCAAAAATATCTGAGTGTTGCCGGCTCTCTTTCAAGCTTGAGGAGAGTGATTTGAGGGACGCACATACTCCATGGAAAATGCGCTACACTGCCTTGCAGAACGTCACCCTCAACCTGCCCCGGGCTGCCCTGCTGGCAAATGGAAGTGATCAGCAGTTGTACAAACAGCTCGATGAATTGCTGCAACTCGTGGTCAAAGCGCATATTCAGAAAAAAACATTCATCGAGAAACTCGTTTCTTTGAAACAAGAGGGCCCGCTCGCCCTTCTGACCATGGAACGTGATGGTGAGGCTTACCTAAGACTCTATCGCGCAACGTTTTTGGTGGGATTACTTGGACTGAACGAACTCGTCCAATATCACACAGGTAAAGAAATGCACGAGGATGAGGAAGCTTTCCGTTTTGGTCTGAAGATTCTCTCATATCTCTATCTGCGGATCAGAGAGCTCTCAAAGTCCCACAATATCAGGTTGGTAATGGAGCAAACACCCGCTGAATCTGCTGCCCATCGCCTTGCCCGACTTGACCTCGAGCACTTTGCCGAACAGGCAGCCGGAATCGTCAAAGGTGACACAACAGGCAACGCGGTATATTATACGAATTCGACCTACCTCAATGTCAGTACGTCGATCGATCCGATCACAAGGGTACAGCTCGAGGGTAAATTCCACGACCTGATCGAAGCCGGTGCCCTTACCCATATCTGGCTCGGTGAATCGCAACCACCCAAGGAATCTGTGGCGAACTTCGTGGTCAAGACATTCCGAAACTCCCGCAACGCCCAAATCGCCTTCTCTCCCGAATTTACGACCTGTAACAATTGTTTCAAAACGGCAAGAGGGCTGCGGAACCAGTGTCCGCACTGCAATAGCGAGAACGTCGATCACATCACGCGCGTCACCGGTTATTTCACAAAAGTATCGGGATGGAACAAAGGAAAAAAAGCTGAATTGAAGGATCGTTATCGCTCGAAACTCTAAATGCAATTTACCGGGGCATTGGGGCACACGCCTAATGCCCCTTCTCATTTGAAAAAAAGAATCTCTTAAGAAGGACGACATGTCTGTCGTACACAGCAAGTCCGTCTTCAATCAACTAATAAAACTCGCCTGGCCAATTGTACTCGCCTTCATGATGCAGACGAGCTACAACCTGGTTGATATATTTTGGGTAGGCAAATTAGGAGCGACTGCAATTGCCTCGGTATCACTCGCGGGCAATTTCTTCTATATTATCCTCGCGCTCGGCCAGGTTATCGGTTCCGGCACCGTAGCACTCGTCGCGCATTCATTTGGCGGTCGGTTATTCGACCGGGCCAACAGCATAGCGAAACAGTCACTGCTCCTGGCATTCATCATTGCCCTTGCCATAGGTATACTCGGCTTTGTCTTTTCGAAGCAGATAATGTATTTCCTCGGTGGCCGCGGCGCAGTTCTCATACTGAGCAATGAATACCTTCGAATTGTGTCGATAGGCTTTTTCTTTCAGTTGTTGTCTTTCAGCATAAACTATATTTTCCGGGGTGCCGGCGACATGAAAATACCGATGGTCATTATGTTGATCGCCACGGCAACCAATCTGATTCTCGACCCTCTCCTGATCCTGGG
Source organism: candidate division WOR-3 bacterium (assembly GCA_029858255.1). Classification (NCBI taxonomy): domain Bacteria; kingdom Pseudomonadati; phylum Caldifarciminota; species Caldifarciminota bacterium. The sequence continues at coordinate 15,169 of JAOUFJ010000024.1, forward strand.
AATCGGATTCTTTCCGCGACTCGAAGTACAAGGCGCTGCAGTCGCCACAGCAATCGCAAAGTTTGTGAGCTTCGTCGTAGGATTCCTCATTCTTCTCAGAGGACGCTCGGGCATCAAAATCAGTTTCACCACCCCGTGGCAGCTCCAGAGTACCATTGTGAAGAAGATCTTCAATGTCGGCATACCCGTTGGCATATCCTACGGGCTAATGGCATCAAGCATCATGGTCGTGTTCGGTATCGTCGCTGCTTTCAGCGAACACGCACTCGCCGCCCTGGGAATCGGCACCCGCATTTTTCAGTTTGCCAGCCTGCCGGTCGTTGGTATCGGAGTCGCAACAACAACCCTGGTCGGACAGAACTTGGGTGCTCGTAACCAAAAAGGTGCAACACAGGCAGGTAATGCAGCTTTGGGTTTGAGTACGGTAATAATGGTTCTGTTCAGCGTGTTTTTCATAACAAACCCACGACCTTTGATTGCACTGTTCACCCAGAATATACCGACCATCACCCATGGGACCGAATTCATCAACATCGTCTCATTCTATCTAATCTTCGTGGGCATCACTACGAGCCTGACCGGAATCTTTCGCGGCGCCGGTTATACCGTACCCCCAATGGTCGCCGGAATTCTGAAAGTCTCTCTTCTGTACGTATTGGCAATATTCCTCTCACGCACAATGCATGCGGGAGTGAGCGGTGTTTGGTGGGCAATGCTCATCGCCTACGGCGTTGAAAGTTTGGTTATGATATTGTGGTACAGAAAGGGAAGCTGGCGCGAAAAAGGATTGGCGCTATTGAAAGGACTGGCGCCAACAGACACGCCTGTATCAAAATAACTTGACGGCGAGCAACCCGACCACGATCCCGAGGGCCGCGCCACCCAGCACGTCAGTGGGATAATGTTTCCCCAGATATATCCTTGAAAAACCAACGACCGTGGCGTATATGAACATGGGAATTTTTATCTTAGGATTATGGTGGGAATAGATCACGGCTTGTGTGAATGCAAACGTTGTGTGACCAGAAGGAAAAGATGAGTCTATTCGTTCCGTATCTCCATCGGGGCGCTCGCGATTTATCAGTAACTTGAATGAAACAACGGTGGCAACGTCACCAACAAAGCCGGCAATACCTCTCCGTGCTATCTCCTTTCTGTCAGACAAATAGAGACCGACAGGCGGCAAAGCATCCAATCCCGGGTATGAAGCGATTTCGATCCCTTGCATGAAATACTTCACAGGCCGTGATTGCCAATCCTGGCTTATCGTTTCATAGATGCTCTGTTCGCAACTGTTGAGTGCCTGACAGCATAAAACAAGCAGCAGCATATCTTCATTCTATAGTAATATTATCTGCTGTCAAGAAGTCAGCGCCAAACGCAGAACGCCCTACGCTACACGTACACTGAGAATCAGTGAATTGGAGCGGCGGAGAAAGACAGAAGCTGGGAGCAGAAAGAAACTAAGAAGTAAGAGGCTGAGAACAAAACAACGGTTTAGGACCTGCGGTCGGTTTGAGCGCTCCGCGTGGTTTGACGCTGGAGACATGCTGCGCTGCAGACACGCTGCTATGAAGACACGTCCGCACAGCGGACTGAAGCCATGTTTCACTGAAGTCATGTCGCTTCGCTCCTGAAGACACGCTAATGCTGGAGAATAATTATCGAGAAACGGAACGAAACTAACGGGAATAACGAACCAACGAAATTAACGTTTTCTGTCAAATTCGCATTTCGCATTTCGAAATTCCAAATGTTGTATTAGCGGAACTAACGATAATAACGAGAGTAACGAAATTAACGGTACCAACGGTAATAACGATAGTAACGAGACTAACGTTCTTGTCATTAGTTATTTCCATCTCTTGACACTTAGTGTATTTATTATATAATAACGACGTTCGGAATCAAGGAGGTCAAACAATGCCGTGCGGAAGAAAGAGAAAAAGAAAGAAAATTAAGAAACATAAGCTAAAGAAAAGACGAAAAAGGGATCGCCACAAGAAGAAGCTGAGATAAGACTACGACAGGGATAGTATCTCTGTTACTGCGCTGCTATTTTCTTTCAAGAGGATACCGCGTTTCGATCCTTCAATGAATTTAAGAAACTCGTGCGCTTGACACGAGTTTCTTTTTTCAAGCATCTCCTTGCATTGAGCAAGGGTCCGTTCCGAGCGGTAAAGCAATCTCATTACGTTTTTGATCTCTTCAATTTCCTCCCATGAAAAAAGATTGCGCAGGAGGCCGGTCGTGTTGAGCCCACAGACTTTCGCTCCGTTTCCGCTGGCAAGGAGAAAAGGTGGCAGGTCTTTATTCAAATATGATTTCGCTCCGAGCATCGCATATTTACCGACCCTGCAGAATTGGTGGATGCCGGCGTGGCCGCCGATGTAGGCATGATCACCGATCTCCACATGGCCGCCAAGCTGGGCAATACTTGATACCACAACACCGTCTCCGATCACGTTGTTGTGAGCCACGTGAACGTAGGTCATTATGAAATTGTTATTACCGATAAGGGTTTTGCTACCTTCCCCCGTCGCTCGCGAGATCGTCGCGTATTCCCTTATGACATTGTTATCACCAATGACACAATATGAACGTTCACCTTTAAAATGGTAGTCCTGCGGTTCGACGCCGATCTGTGCACCGGCGCTTATGACATTATTTTTTCCGATAACCGTACCGTTCCTGATTATCACGTGGCTACCGATCCGGGTCCGGCATCCAATAACAACATCATCTTCGATGATGGAATACGGACCGATAACTGCGGATGCGTCTATCTCCGCCTTTCCACTGACCAGGAAATCCATCACTCACTCCCTGATCCCGGCAAGTATCGTTGCCTCGCAGGCAAGTGAATCATTCACCTTTGCCGTACCCGCAATTTTCACAACTTTACCGCGATCCTGCAGCAGTCTGGCTTCGAGAATGAGTGTATCGCCGGGTTTTACGATCTTCCTGAATCTTGCTTTGTCGATCGCCATGAACAGGGGGATCGCGTTCCTGCGGTTGCGTAAAAGCATCACTCCTCCGGCTTGTGCTATTGCTTCGACGATCAGAACTCCCGGCATTATCGGTTCCCCAGGAAAATGCCCGGTTAAGAAATACTCGTCATCCTTGATCTCTCTTTTCGCCAGGATCCTATCGTCTGAAACTTCCAATACCTCGTCGACGAACAAGAACGGTGGCCGATGAGGTAAGATTTTTTTTATCGCTTCGATATCCATCATTACCCACTCCTCACTGCAATCTCATGTTTCAATAACTGATACTCTTGTAGTCGCGCAGCAACTGAACTTCCCTCTGACCGCACCCACACTTGCCTATTTGCAGACCGGAACGGTGATGGCCATGACAATCCGACCCCCCGGTCATCAAAAGTCCATTATTCGATGCCATCTCATACAGTTCCTGCTGACATGCCATCGAATGGTCAGGATGCCAGACTTCAATACCAACTGCGCCATCATCTATCAGACGGTTGATGAGATCCCCATCACCATATATGCCCGGATGGGCAATGACAGCAATGCCATTCCACTCGTCGATTTTTTTCAGCAGGTCCTTAGGCGCGATGCTCATCTTAGGTTCATAGTAGGGAGAATGATAGCTCAAAAAACGCACGAATGCTTCCCTGATCGATTGAACATATCCACTCTCGCGCAACGCCTCCGCGATATGCGGTCTGCCCAGCGCGCTGTTTTTAGCGAGTTCCCTCATGCGGTCGAAGTCGAGCTTTATACCATCGCGCGACAGTCTCTCGACGATCTTCTTGGCTCTTTTTACACGGTGTTCACGGAGAGTTTCCAGGTATCCTAGAAGATCGGGATTATCGTGGTCGATGTAGTATGCAAGAATGTGTATATCGATCAATCCGATATTTGAACTCATCTCAACGGACGGTATGATATTTATTCCCATATCGCCGTTATCCTTCAACTCATCCATTGCCATCAATGAATCATGATCAGTAATGGCAATGGCTTCCAGGCTGATTTCGTGACAATATTGAACAATCTCAGAAGGGGAAAGCAACCCATCCGAGCAATTTGAATGTATATGAAGATCTGCGTATTTCTGGTTTTCGGGATAAGTTGAGCTCAAGATTCCTTCGTCAAGAGACCGAGATCCTGCACCGTATCATCAATAATCTTCACGTCAATGAGCTCTCTTTTCAGAAGAAAACCCTCGAGCAAAGCATTGTCGCAGATCGCGTTTATCGTTCTTGGATTACCCTTTGAATAGAAGTATATTGCCTTGAGTGCTTCTTCATCGAACAGATTTCGCATGCCGCCCGCAACGCGGAGCCTATGTAATATGTAGTCATATGTTGCCTTCTCATCGAGGGGATCGAGCACGCAGCGGATCGCAATGCGCTGGTAAAGCGGGGGATCGAGTTTGAGGTAATCTTCGGTATCAGGCAACCCAAAAAGAATGAAGTTCAATAACTTGCCTCTCTCTGATTCAAGATTCAGCAGTCCACGAATTTCTTCCATTATTTCTTTGCTGCGTAGCATATTGGCTTCGTCGATCAATATAACCACTTTCTTTTTTCTCTTCGCGAATTCGAGGAGGCGGTGATAGACCGCGGTAATTATCTCGATTTTGTCATCCGAATCACCACCGGCTTCCAACATCAACGAAATCTTCTTCAGAAACCAAAGAGAGGTTATTTCCGAATGTATGATAACAAGGAGCGTTGCCTCAACCTGCTGGTCAATCAGCTGGTCCAGCAAACGGCGGGACAGTGTGGTTTTACCGGTACCGATCGCCCCAACCAAAAGCGCAAGACCCTTCTCCGTATCAACGGCATGGGACAGCTTAATCAGAGCCTTCGAGTGCTGCGGAGAGTCATAATAGAACTTCTCATCAGCCGCAAAGCTGAAAGGATGTTCTCTCAGATTGTAGAATGATTCGTAACCCATGCAATCGTCACAGGTAGGTAATCTTAGACTTTCTGTCTACTTTTTGTTCTATTGAAGCACTTTTGTCTGACAAATTACCTCCTGACGCATTCTTGCGTCTTTTCTCTAATTCATCAGTAACCTTTTGTTTGAGCTGAAGTATCTTCTGGTTCAAAGCCGGAACCTTCTTGTCTATGTTGTATGCATTGACATAAGACTTAAGCGCACTCCTCAGCTCATTTCGCTTCTCGTGACAGTTACCAAGCAAGAAATGAATACCGAAATATTCCTTGTCACCATGTCCTTCAATCTCCAAACTTTCAGATAAAACCCTAATGGCATCATCTACCTTATCATAATCAAGATAACTTGCTCCGATCATCTCAAGAGCTTTCAGTTTCAGCTTTTCATCCTTTGCCGCGATCTCCAATTCTTCAACTGCTTCCTGGTACAAACCCATGCCTTTATAGGCGACACCCAGGTCATAATGTGAAGTGTAGTCCCCTTCGCCGATGGATTCGAATACTTCGCGTCTGAATTCGGACACCAGTTCTTCGATACTCTGCATTGCCTGGGCCTTTGCTTCACTCTGTTCGATCCTCAAAACCTCACCCAGATCAACAGCACTTGCCGCTTTTTCTGGTGGCGCAGCTGGACCAATAGGCCCGACCCGTTCCTTGGCAACCACGTTTTCTGGATCAATACGCAAGACGTCACGGTATATCTTTTTTGCCTCGCTCTTTGCCTCTCGGCGGTTCAACGCTTCGGCCAGCTCAAGCATAAAAGTCACCTGTGTATCATTGTCTTTACGCATTCGCGCAATTTCAACGAGGTGCTGCCGCGATTTCAAATCGAAAGGCCTCAAATCTGCGATTTTCTTATTCAGATTCAAAGCCTTATCATAGTCCTTGCTTCTCCATGCCGCGTTCTCGGCATCACGAAAACAATCGATGGCCTCTTCGATCGAATCGAGTTTCAAATACAGCTCGCCCAATTCTATAGTCTTGTCAATCTCGGACAGCTTCTCAGTTATGTCCACGCCGACGGATGAGCTGCGCTGTTCATCCTTGAGCAACTCTGCAACCTCGGGTGAAACGATATCTTCAATGGAAATACTATCCTTAGCCTGACGATCTTTTTCTACAGGCTTTATTTCCTCGAGCCGGATGGGCTCTTCAACTTCTGCAATTTTTCCTGTTGTCTTTTCTTCGACCTCCGCTTCGGGCGTCTCCTCCGGGATATCCGGAGTCACTTCGGTTTTGATTTTTTCTTCGAGCACAATCTCTTTGAACTTCTCGTGTTTCGTCTCAATTTCTTTCGCCTGTTCCAGCAGTTCACTCCCACGGTCTTTCTTGCCAACTTGCTCATATATAGCCGATATTGTTTTGAGTATCCGAGCATTGTTCGGAACCAGTTCCCTAATCATGTCGTATGTTTTCAGAGCAGTATCCAGATCATTTGCCCGGCGTTTTCGATCCGCATATTCGAGCAGGTAATTTGCCGCCTCACCCCGCTGGTCCAGATCCTTGTGCAATTCACCGAGCAGCCCGTAGATCTCCGTACGGTTCTTGTCGAATCTCAAGATTTTTTTGCATAGAGCAATTGCATTCGGGAAATAAGTTTCTTCCTTGAAAGCACGGGCGCCTTTCTCATACGCGCTGAGCGCGTTTTTCTGCTGATTCACCCTTAGATACAGATCACCCAATTTATTGTACAAAGAGCCTTCGCTCGGAAACTCTCCAATAGCGCTCTCGAGCTCCTCAATGGCTTCATTGAATGAGCCCTTCGCCTCCAGCTCGGCGATTTTTCTTTTCAGGTCAACTAGCTCCGCCATTACTCGAATTTCAAACCCAGGTTGCTTACCACCCTTTCGATCAGAATCTCATCGATCTGCTGTTTACTCTGCAAATATCCTTCCAACAACGCATTATCGCAGATTATATTTACCAACCGCGGTCTACCCTCTGAGTACCGGCAGATGAGATCAACAGCCCGCGGACTAAAAATTTCGTTTTCACTACCTGCAATGTTAAGACGGTGAGCAATATACGACCTCACGGTATCACTGCCCATCGATTTCAACCTGATCTTAACGGCTATACGCTGATACAAAGCGCGGTTTGACGAAATAAAGTTCTCAAGGTCTGGCAAGCCACTAAGAATGAATGATAGGAGCCTCGTATCTCCGATCTCAAGATTCAAAAGGCCTCTTATTTCTTCAAGCACACTTGGATTGTCGATCTTATTCGCCTCATCGATAATGATTACTGTCTTTTCATTACGATGATATATCTCGTTGAGTCGCTGTGAGATGCGTGCGATTATCTCGGTCGTCGAATCGCTTAGATCGCGCAAACCAATGAGATTCGCAATTCTCGTGTAAAGCCATGCCGGGGAAAATTCAGAGTGGGTCAAAACGATCAGCCCAATCTGGAACTTGCCCATCGAGTATAATTCGTTTAGGATCTTACGCGAAAGGGTTGTCTTCCCCGTTCCGATATCTCCCAGGAGCACTGCCAGCCCACGCGCACCCCTTGCTGCATGCAGTAAATACTCCCGCGCGAGCGCGTGTTGCGGCGAATTGAAATAGAACTTGGGGTCCGGGTGGTTCGCAAATGGTTCTAACTTGAATTGGTAGAACTCTTGATATCCCATTAGCCTCCTAATGGATTAGAGAAACGAGATATTCTCGCCCCTCTGCTCGTACGGTTCTTCTTCTTCGGGCTCAGGAGCCGCTTTCTCATCGTATGTCTCACCTGGAACCTCGACGGGCTCCTGTGGCCTGACTATCTCAGGTTCTTCCGTTTTCTCCTCAATCCCCGTGACTGGTTTCTCTTCACTCGCGGGTTTGATCTTCGGCGCACTCGGGTAGACAACACTCGTACCTCCGAGGAGTTCATACATTTCCTTTACATCTTTATAGTCTGGCGCCGTGGACATGATATGTTCAATCTCCCTTAAAGCGTTGTCAAAATCACCCATCCCCTGATAAGCCGAAGCGAGCAAATACCGTAATTCGATTTTTTGACTTTGCGGTATGTCCTCGAGAAGAATAGCCGGACCCACCGTCTTGATCGCTTCGCTGTACTTGCCGAGTTTGATCATTGCCGCACCGGTAATTTCCAGGGACAGCGGCCAGGTGTGCTTGTTTATTTTCAGCTCGTGTGCATGGGTAAACGCTGTCTCATAAAGCTCGGCATCAAAAGCCCGCTGCGCCAACTCCAGTCTCTTGCCGACATCCTCTTCATCCCACCGGATATTTCCACGGAATTCATCAAATTCAGAAGCCACTTCAAAACTTGGCGCAGAAGGCGTCTCCATTTCCTTCAGCAAAAATTCAATATCGGCGATCTGCCCTTCGAGAGTCTGGGGCTCCTCGATCTCTTTTTCTACTGGTTCTGTACCCTTTTCTTTTTGCGCACGGTCAACATAATTTTCTACCTCGCGTATGAGATCATCGAAAATACCTTCTACAGGCTCAGACGTGTCGGCGATCGATTCCTCCTGCATCGCTGCTTCGGCGTATTCTGGTTCTTCAGTAACAACTTCTTCAGGTGGCTCTACGACCCCCGTATCCTCTCCCTTGGTCCCTTCTGCCACTTCAACAAATTCCTTTTTCTCATCGACCGTCTGCTCGGCACGTTCGGAACCTTCAGCAACAACTGGTTGAGCGGTCTCTTCAGCAACTTCGGAGCCTCTTTCATCTATGGTTGTCTCAGCTGGCTGTACGGGCGCTTCCGACAGATCTATTTCCCTCTCCTCGATTTTCTCTTCTGGAGCGGTACCGGTCAGAGCCTGCAGTTCCCTCAATTTGTCAAAAGCTGATTCGTTGCCCGGGTCGATCTCAACGATCCGGTTGAGAACATTGATCGCTTCCAAAGGTTCGCCCTGTTCGACCAGATCGCTCACGGCTCGATTGAACTCAACGAGCGCTTCATCTTTAGAGCCTATTTCATAGAGCAGATTGCCCAATTCGACCCGGCTCTTTGGATCCAACCCTTCATCACCACCGTCCGGTTGAGGGAGTAAACGGTTGATTTCCTTCAAAATACCTTGTTCATTTTTCTCGGTGGCTATTGACTTCAGACGACTTAATTCCTCTTCCGCCTGTTCGCCGCGATTCATGACCCTCAGGATACGCACATAAGATAATCCCAGCCGTAAATTGTCGGGCTGCAACTCAACTATCTTACGCAACCCGTTAATAAATGTAGTCTCGTCTTTATTCTCGATCGACAATGAGCATAGCTCGATCATTTTCTGTATCCCCTGGTTGGGAAGTCCGGTCTGCCTGTAGAGCTGCGCAAGATGGACATATCGGTCACTATTCGTACGTTCGAGCTTAGCTACTTTTTCAAGACATATGATGGCCTCGAGTTGCTGATCGTTCTCCGCGTAGATCGCTGCAGCCTGCTCGTAGCGCGTTACTGCTTCGCTTCTCTTACCCATACGCTGAGCAAGATCGCCAGAAAGTTCCAAAGCCCTTGCAGAATTTGGGCTTTCATGCAAGGCACGACGCAAAAGAACCTGCGCTTTTTCGAGCTGTCCCTCCTGCATGTAGCTTCTGCTCTTTTCCAAGAAATCAGTTTCCATTCGTAGCCTTCATCGAAATTATAATTGTTTTCAAAAAGTTGTCAAGAATATCTTCTCGATTTCTCTAAACATTTTCTCTTCTTGTTTGGTCAAAGAGTCAACTGTAGTATTCATTGAAGTGTTAAATTCGTCATCGGTAATTGATTTGAGGTTTATGAGCACATTCAACCGCGCGCCGATGAACCCGCTATGCAAGGCATGAAGTGCGACCCCAACGTCAGATATCGCACTCTTCAAACCCTTCTGGGCGAGTGTTTTAGCATAGGGATAGACCAACAGAATCTTCTTGCATACCTCAAGGGGTACCTGGGCGGCATTCTTCAAGCCATCCTGCACCGCCGCTTCTTTCGCCTTTTTCTCTTCTGGTGACTCTTCCGGCAGCTTGAACGCAGTCATGACCTCATCGAAGGCCTGCTTATCCTTATCGATGTACTTGTAGAAATCGTACATTTCAAGCTTCAGATGGCCATGGAAGTCCTTGAGTTCGGCATCCTTTGTTTTGCGAACGGTTATCCCGGTGACCATCGCCAGCAGCCCGGTACCGAGTGCAGCTTCGAGCGCCGCGACGCTGCCCCCGCCGGGAGTAGGTTTGGACATCGCCAGATCATTAAGGAATTCAAGTATCGACTGCTTTCCCGCCTTGCCGCGCAGACGGTACTCGAGAATCTGGTTCTCGTTGAAACGGTCTAACTGGAGGTAATATCTTGCCGTGTCAATCAAGGCTTGTTCAGGAACCAACCCAACGATCTCTGATTCCTTGATACATACACCGTAGCGCTCGGCTTCACGGCGCGCCATTTCATACACCCTGAAAAGTGGCGTTTTTGTGTACTCGGTCATGTTTATCGAAACTTGGGCAACTCCTTCATTCTTCAGTTCAAAACCCAGTGCTTTGCAGTAACGGAACCCCCCGCTCATGAAACGTATTGCCTTGGCGATCTTCTGAGCGATCTCGACGTCGGACGTATCCAGATTAAGATTGAATGCAATGAGCGGAAACCTGGCTCCCACCACGGTAGCTCCGGCAGTGGGGTGTATTTTCGGTTCACCAAAATCCGGTCTACGGTCTGGATTGGTCTCTATTTCATCACGCAGTCCTTCGAATTCACCCCTCCTTATGTTGGCGAGGTTCTGACGGTCCGGCCGGGTTGCAGCCGCCTCGTACAGGTAAACTGGGATCTGAAGCTCTTCGGCAATCCTCTTCCCGAGACGTTTTGCCAGTTCCACACACTCGCGTGTCGTTGCATTACTGATCGGCACAAACGGTATAACATCGGTTGCACCCATGCGCGGATGTTCACCTTTGTGTTTTGTAAGATCGATCAACTCCGAGGCTTTCTTCGCACCCCTGAAAGCGGCTTCGAGCACGGCTTCGGGTTCGCCGACGAATGTTACAACTGCTCGGTTATGGCTCGGGTCCATCTCCCGGTCGAGCAGATCAACACCAGCACTCTCTATCTCACCGATAATCTGATTGAGTTTTTCCTCGTCACGACCTTCACTGAAATTCGGAATACACTCAATTATTTTTTCCATAGATTACCTTCCCTTCCTTAATAGTATAACTGACCATATCCTCCCCAAATTGGTAGGGAATCTTTCTGTAATTGTCGACATTAAGTACGACCAGATCCGCCTGTTTTCCTTCTTCAATACTGCCAACGCGGTCAAAAATACCAAGCGCCCTGGCGCCATTCTTGGTCGCGCCAATGAGGGCTTCCTCCACATGCATGCCATACGCGAGACAGGCGAGCGCGATGATTTTCAGCATCGAATAGATCATACACGATCCGGGATTGAAATCACTCGCTATAGCTACATCTGATCTCGCCGACCGGAACGCTTGCATATCCGGTTTGCCATTAAGCCGTAGAAATACCGAGGTGCCGGGGAGCAAGGTGGGCACGACGCCGGACTTCTTCATCGCCACGATATCGCGTTTCGTCGAAACGAGCAGGTGATCCGCCGATGTGCAGCCCAGTTTGGCGGCAACGAGCGCCCCACCTATGTTGGCGAATTCATCCGTATGGATCTTCAACTTGAATCCCCAATCCCTTGCGGCCGATAATATCACCTCGCTCTCTTCCTTGCTGAAAGCGATACGATCACAGAAGACATCGCAGAAGGCGGCCAATTTGTTTTTAGCAACGTAGGGGATCATCTCATCGACCACGCTTTTTATGAAATCATCCCGCTTCACTTTCGCGGGCACTGTATGAACCAGAAAAGTAGGAACCACTTCAATCGGCGCGCGCTTCTTCAACCGGTTAATGACCCGCAACATCTTGTATTCAACTTCTGACGTCAAACCGTAGCCACTTTTGATTTCCACCGTCGTTGTACCGTGCCTCAATATCCTCTTCAATCGCTGACGTCCCAACTGATACAGCAAATCCTCGCTCGCTTTTGTAGTATGCTTCACGGTACTTGCGATGCCACCCCCGGCCCGGGCTATTGCCTCATATTTGAGGCCTTTTATGCGCATGGCGAACTCATCCTCACGACTGCCTCCAAAGACCAGGTGAGTATGAGAATCGACAAAACCAGGGCAGACGACGCATCCCGTGGCATCTATGATCCGGTAGTGTTTTTTGGGCCGTACCGTGCCAATCTTCTCAATGATGCCGTCTTCAATAAGAATTGAACGATTCTTAACGACACCGAGACCGCGTTTCATAGTAAGAATTTCAGTAGCATTTGAGAGTACAATGGACATGAAATATTTTACCCTATTTTCGCTTTATGTCAATGATTAGACCCAAAATCAAGGCTTGAATACACAAGAAAACGCTTTTGAGAAGGATTGTGACTGAGATTTCTTAGACCCTGAAGAGTCTCTTACTTATTTGTCTTGAGGCGGTTCGCTCCTCCAGACAATTTTGCCGGTTCTATTGACATAGGCACGGTTTTTCAATGTATCAAGCACCATGGCCAAACCGCCCGAGAAATGACTCACGAGTCCGAATTGCGCGGGGATCACGATCTTGCCTGATTTATCTATGTAACCCCATCTTTCACCAACCTTAACTGCGGACAAGCCCTCGAAAAATCCATATGCAAGATCGAATTTCGGCTCTATCGCCAACTCGCCGTTAGTGTTTGTGAAACCCCATTTCTCGCCAATTCTTACCGGCGCGAGGCTATCGGAAAAAGTACCCGCGAAGTCATATTGCAGATCAATGACAATGTCACCTTTCTTGTCGATAAAACCCCATTTGCCATCTGCAAAAACGGGGGCGCTTCCTTCAGAGAACATACCCACGGCATCGAATCGAGGTTCGATGACCACTTCTCCTGCCTGATTAACATAACCCCAGCCCGTACTATCCCGGAAAGCTGCCAGACCTTCGGAAAATGTGAGTGGGATGTCGAATATCGCATCGATGACCATCTCACCCTTCTTGTTGATGCATCCCCATTTCTCTTCGGTCCGGACCGCGGCAAGGCCCTCGGAGAAGGCGCGCACGGCCACATATTCAGGTTCTAACACGAAATTTCCGAGCGTGTCAATGAACCCCCATTTCTGTCCCACTCTGACGTCCGCTATTCCTTCAGAAAAGAAGCTACTGTGGTCGAACTGTGGTTCAATGATAACTCTGCCTTTTGCGTCTATGTAACCCCATTTCCAGTCCTTCTCGAAAGCCACGCGGCCTTCAGAGAACCGACCGACCCGGTCCAACTGCGGTTCAATTACGACTCTGCCCTTGTTGTCAATGTAACCGATCTTCTGTTCAACCATGATCGGAAACAACTTCGCCTCCTCATTTCCCCCGGAATTGCGGCAAGAGAAGACGACTAACGCTGTGATGCAAAACGCAAGTATTTTTTTCACAAATACTCCTTTTTTCACAAATTGATTATCGCATAATAGATACAGAAATACCTGAACATGTGACAAATACTACAATTGAAAAAAGTGTCGGGATGCTGACATTGAAATCAGATAGTAACCAGTAGAATGTTCACGCTACTTATGAGCCACGCAAATGAGCAGGTCACTTTCCTTTTTATTGTACGGCTCGAACTTGTATGAACCGTAGAAACGTATTTTTTTGTAGCCAGCCAGCTGCAGCAGTTTGGTGTAATCATCCTTGAGCAGGATCTGGGCATAATCCACCGACCAAACCTTGAGCTCCGGCTTCTGCTTGTCGTGTCGTATGTCGAGAACATTGTACCGCGCCCCGCGTTCCCGATAGTCGATCGCAAAAAGCCGTGTAAAATCTTTCTGGCTCGAGTTTAGTATAAATCTGGGCTTCATCTTCCACTGTTTATCAGTGGTACCCTGAGTAATTATCAATATGCCGTTTTCGCGCAATACCCTCTGCATGCTCAAGAATGCCCTGATGATCTCCTTTTTATCCGGCATATGAAGTATCGAACTTGAAAGGCATGTGACCGCATCAAATTTCCGCTTGAAATTCTTGTGCAACGAACGGTAGTCGACCTTGTGTAGCGGGATATTTACATCCAGGCTTTTAAAGTTCTTCCTTGCCCTCGTCAGCATAGACGTCGAGACGTCCGAACAGGTCACCTCACAACCCAATGAGTAGAAAAGATGTGCATCATGACCCGTACCGCATGCACAATCCAGCACTGAATGGATATTGTTTTCCAGAAAAACTTTTTGATAGAAGACACGATAGTTCGGCTTGTGCTCACCGAACTTACCGTGGAACAAATCGTATCGTTCTGCAAAACCCTGGTATGCGTCTTTACCCATTATGGCAACTCCAGATCATGTAATACTGATTCAATGGCAACAGAGTTAAATTGTCCAGAATATCGTATGTTTTGATGTCATGAATACGAAACACTTCAATATTATATCCAAACTTGGACAAAAGTCAACTGGTATTCAAGGCTTGACATTTCGAAGAATCTAACGATAATAAACTTGTCAATATTTCGTAAGGGGGTTATAAAAATGTGTCGATACGGCGTTAGTGTATCGACGGTCAGGCAATTATAACTCACAACATCCCCAGTAGATATAAACATAAACATTATAAACACTATAAGCATAAGGAGGTAATATGCGAAATATATCGCACAGAGTATTGACGACTTTAATGGCCTTCGCCATGCTTGGCGGGCTATATGCAGCCCAGCGCGTCGTCATGATGGAAGAAGCCTACTGGAGTGGTTGACCAACGTGCCCTTATGCCAGCAGTCTGCTGGACACAATAGCAATGTTGGATTATCCTGACCAGACCGCGCTTGTCGAGTATCACTCGGCTACTGGAGATTTTGGATTTTTACAGAAAGCGCGCGACCGCGTATACAATTATTACATTTTTTACGGGTATCCATCCCTTTTCGCCGATGGAGTAGATCTCTGGCCGATAAGCACATGGAGGCCCTGGCTCACGAGTCGCATGGCACAGCCCTCGCCGGTTACGCTGAATATTACAGGTGGCTATGATCCGGTCACGAACAACGGCACGGTAACCGCATCATTCCAGAACGATTCGGCAAGCGCCATAACCGCACGTGTCTACTTTGTGATAACCGAGGACAGCCTCTACCACCTCGATCCCAATGGACACGGATGGCACAACAAACTGGCGCGAGACTTTCTGCCGGATGAAATCGGCGAAGTGGTGACGATCGATCCCGGGCAGACAGTCGACGTGAACCGGCCATTCATGATCGATGCCGCCTGGGATGAGACCCGCTGTAACATAGTGACCTGGATCCAGGTAGATGCACCCTCGCGCGAGGGACTTCAAGCCGGAAAGATCAAAATAATGGACCTCGTCGGGATCGAAGAGATCGTACTTGAAAAACTGGATAAATCCGTTGTTACCCTAGTCAACAACCCATGTTCTGCAGATAACATCCGGTTCCTCATCGAACTACCCCAGGGTGCAGCATACGAGTTCGAGATATTCGATGTTCTGGGGCGAAACGTGAAGAGCCTCACCGGTATCACTTCAAGTAACCGTGAAATACTACACTTAGACCTGAATGCAGCCAACCAGAACCAGGTTAGCGCCGGCGTCTATCTGTATCGCTTTGTTAGCCAATCGGAAATAGCAACGGGTAAGATTATCGTAAAGTAATACCGAAATATGGGGTCAGGTCTTGACTATTGACAACTGTCACATTTTCACAATACCGGAGTCGATTTTCGAGACCATCACTGCTGCTACACGCAAGCTAGACATATAGCCATTTTGTCAATAGTCAAGACCTGACCCCAACTGCCATGCTTGATTAATTCCTTGATCTGCGTATAATTAACTACAAAAATATTTGAGGAGGAACTCATGAAACATGTAGCGCTATTAGTACTCATCACGATCTTCTCGATCTCGCCACTGCTTGCACAAACGACAGATGAAGCACCGGAGAGAACACCGGATGCCGAAGAACTGAGAAGTACAAGCAGAATTCCCGAAGCCGCAAAAGAAGCAAGGGAAGCGGGCACTGAAGAAGACGAAATACAGAATGTAGTAAAAGGTGTACAGGAAAAGAAATTATCTCCAGAGGAAGGCGTGAATACCATAAGAATCATGGAAGAGAACTCGGCTGGAGGAGCATCAAACAGGGGAATCTCCGATTTCGTCGTCGAACAGAAAGCAAAAGGCGTCCACGGTGAGGAATTAGGTCAGACAGTTAGAACCGAATTACAGGCCCGGCACCGGGTTAGGGTTGAGGAAGACGAAGGAAAGACAGAACGTAAAGAAGAGCGTGAAGGCAAGGAAGCCGAGGTAGAAAAAGAAGGAACTCAAAAAGTCAAGTCCGAAGCCAAAGAAGGCCAGCAAGGAGACCAAAGCCAGGAGCAGAAAGGGATGATGAAGAAACAGGACGAAGAACAGCCCACCTCAAAAGGGAAAGGCAAGGGAAAATAGATAATGCATCAGCTAGATTAAACAAGGAGAAATCATGAAGAAAAAAATCTTTCTTATCGCCGCAATAGCTGTCCTGGTAATAATTGGCTGCGCAAATGGCAGTGAAGAAAAGGCACTCGACCAGAAGACAATAGAAAAAGTTGCGAAAATAGCGGCAATGGTCGAGATCGATGAAGTAAAAGCACTCAAAATGCTGGAAACGGAAAAAATGAGTCTTGATAGGTATAAAGAGATAATTACGGCAATCACGCTCGATACAAAAGCGACAGAGAAGTTTGTCGAGATGAAGAACGCCTACATGGAACAGTATCAGAAATAATCACAAGCGAAGTCTAGTCTGGAAATTCGAAACAGGGGAAGGCTAAATGCCTTCCCCTTATCTTTTGCATGTCTATCGTCACTGTCCTGATGTTACTGACAACGCAATTCCTGCACTGACCATAATGAACCCGGCCAACCGATTCTGCGTCTTCCAGTATCTTCTTGAGTCAAACAAAATACTCACACGGTCTGCGAGCATTGTATAGAATGCAAGTACGGTGGCGGCGATCACTACACTGGTCACAGCAAGAACGATCAACTGGATATTCTCATCCTGGGTTCGAACAACGAACTGAGGCAGAAGCGCGGCATAGTAGATTATGGCTTTGGGATTGGTCCCGCAGACCACAAAACCTTTGACAAATGGCTTGTGCATGTTATTGGAAACCGCTTCTTTTCCGGTATCCAGAAGCGGCCGGCCAGCAGTCCACTGGCGATAGCCCAGATAGACCAGGTAAATTGCGCCGATAATTTTCAGCACCTGGAAAAGAACAACTGATTGTTCTAATACGCGGTTCATACCAAAGAGCACGATGAAGATCTGGCAACAATTGGCAACGAGTTGCCCCGATATTGTGGGCAGCGTTCTTCGTGCTCCGTGTCTGATTGCATGGGCAATCGTAAAACAGACAGATGGTCCTGGAATCAGACCAAAAATAAATGACGCGCCAACAAAGGACAGCCAAACAGGCAAATACATTGTTCCTCCTTATTGGTTTGATATCAAACTATATTCACAAAATTTTTCTACTTAAAATTATTCAGCATTTTCACAACACCGCGAACGATCTCTTCTCTTTCCTTTTGCGAAAATCCGCTAAACGCCGTGGCAATGAGGCGCTCAGAGATCATATCAAAATCCCGCTCAAGCGACCTGCCCTTGGCGGTCAAACAGAGATAAGTGATTCTCTTGTCACCGGGATCCTTTTCCTTCACTACATACCCGGCACGCACCAGTTTATTCACAAGTGCAGTAACGGTCGATTTATCCCTTCCTATCCTCTCAGCAATTTCCTTCATGGGCACCCTGTCTTTCTTAAACAAATTACTCACTATCCCGCCATGTGATGGTACGAGCCCTGTGATCTTCCTTTGATTCAATTCTCTGATAATAAATTCATATGCCCTATCCCTCACTCTGGCGATCAAGGCAATGACGTGCTCGGTCTTCATCTTTGTATTATACTTTGATATCAAACCTTTGTCAAGGGGGCTCTGGGGTCAGGTCTTGACTATTGACAAATCAATCAACTTGACCAACATCCAAGTAAAAGCAGTGATGGCTTCGAAAATCAACCCCGGTATTGCGAAAATGCGGCAATTGTCAATAGTCAAGACCTGACCCCATCAATCGCATTGACTTCGCAGCCAATTTGACATAATATCGTGCAGTAATCCGTACACGGAGGGCATGATGGTGAAGAGAATATTGCTCGCTTTATTCCTGTTTATCTTACCTGTTTTTGCGGTTGAGTATTGTGCCGGCATCATTAGCCATGGAGGAATGGTACCGAGCCGCTGGGGTTCTCTCACATCCAGCGAACCGGCATATCAGCTGGGACTGGGACTAAACATCTGGTTCACCAATAAGATCGGCGTTCATACCGGTCTTCAATATGCCTGGTATTATTATGAGTACGAACCCGTCACACTGGAATGGAGCTGCGGGAATCTACTCCTCCCGGTTGATTTGATCTACGGCATCCCTATCGGGAAAAACAAAATTGTGCTCGGCGCAGGATTCGCGATATGCAAGACGCTGAACGCTACGGGTGCCGTTGGATTCATAACACCGATATCCGTCCCGGACAGTATATTGGAGACAAATATCGGACCCGAATTGATGGTGGGCATGGAAATAAATTTCCAAAGCATTTGCCTATTCCCCTCTATTAGATACGCTCACGCCCTTAACGGCCCGAGCAACAAATACTGGGATCGTGAAGAGGAGACGTCGCATCACTACATACTACTTGGCATTGCGATGATGGTCCGCTGGTAGACTGCCGGTTAATGCAATGCTAAGAAACTTGCCTGTTATCGCTGAAGAACTAGTTATTAGTGAATTGACTCTGGATGATCTGGATTACCTGTATGACTTTTCGAATTTGAAGGAGATACAGGAATTTCTCCCTGATAGGTACGAAACGAGAGAGGAACTCAGACGCACCCTGGAATGGTTGATAGGCAACTACAACAAGAGCGTAAATGAAATCATCAGAATAAGTCTCGGCATAAGGCTGAAGACCGAAAACCAATTGATTGGATGGGTTACATACGGACCATTACCATATGACGAAAAATTGAAAGAGATTGCATATGCAATCCATCCAGCATACTGGAATAAGGGTTATGCAACCGAGGCAGGCAGAGCATTCCTCAAATGGCTATCAGAGAATATAACAGACGATGATGTCTTTGCAGAGGTGAACCCGCAAAATCGCAGCTCAATACGTGTGTTGGAAAAATTGGGGATGGTCAAGATCAAGGAGGACACAAGGAAGAAAGGCGGCATTACTGAAGGACCGTGGATATACAAACTCCACAAGCATGCATTTCATTGATCGGGATGTTGACAGCACTCGCTACAAACCTATAATCCACCTGTGAAACAGTACCGTGCAATCATCTTTGACTGTGGTGGTGTAATCTTCCATTTCTCACCTCACAAGGTTTTCGATCATTGGGCAATGGCGAGCGGCAAAGACGCCAATTCGCTTGAACACAAATTCGAATTCGGCAAAACATTCAAAGAATTCGAGCGGGGAGAGATCGATGCCGTGGTATTCAGAGATCGTATTATGGAAATGCTCGACTTGAAGCTCAGTGATGAAGATTTCGATAATGGATGGAACAGTTTGTACGGAGGATTGGTACCCGGTATCGAAGAACTGCTGCAGGATCTGAAAACCCACTACCGACTGGTCGCACTGACAAATACCAACGAAATACACGCAAAAAAGTGGCGCATAATATGTGCACCTCTTCTCCACTTTTTCGAAAAAGTGTTCAGCTCTCACGAGATCCACGCGCGAAAGCCGGAGCCCAAGGCATATGAGATAGTACTGAAACACCTCAATCTGGCTACTGATAAAGTAATATTCCTGGATGACAATCCTGAATTCGTCAGTGCAGCCGCGGCCAAGAATATAGAGAGCATTCACGTGACGTCATTCAGCCAAATGGTCAGAGCTCTGAGAAACCTCGGCGTCGAAGTAGCGGCGTCCCACGGGTAATAAGGCCACACCGATGAATCTGAACCTCCTCTACCCAATAATCCTCGCAGAAGATTATGAGAAACTGGTAGATTGGTATATGAATACGTTTGATTTGAGGATCAAACATAAGTTTGAAGGTAAAGAAAACTATACCGTATTAGAACACTCGGGTCAGGCCGTGGTAGGCATCGCAATTGCACGTGAAATGGGTGTAAAACCAACTGCTCCGCGAAACAATACCGCCATAATTCAATTCTCCGTTTCGGATATCAATAGGCTCTTCGCAGGAGTCAGAGAAACGGGTAGTAAAATCCTGTTTGGCCCTTTTACAGATGAAGAAGGAAAATATCTGTACGGCGGACTGCTTGATATCAGAGGAAACCAGATCTGGGTCGTTGAAGAGAGAAAGTAAGGACGCCTTGGGGTCAGGTCTTGACTATTGACAAAATGGTGTACAAACCCAGCGCATAGCTAATAGCAGTGTTGGTTTCGAAAATCAACCCCGATATTGCGAAAATGTGGTAATTGTCAATAGTCAAGACCTGACCCCACTCGTTGGCTTTGAGGGAAGATCTGAAGTTAAGAAGTTGGTTTCACACAGGCATACGATGGTGAGTCGAACACATTCCTACCTTTGGGGTATTCTGTTACTTTAAATCCTGCCTTACGCAATAAATCTCTCCAGACATCCACCGTGAAGGTACCACACACGTGGAAGTCATGCTCTATTCTCAACTTCCCCTTCTCTCGAATCAGATAGATCATCGTCGTCTCGAATGTATCATCGGACGGATCCGGGTCATAGTTATTTTCGATGAAAGTTATTTCCATGAAATCTGTTATGGATACCGTACTCTGTGTCTTGTTCTGCATGAGATCTCCTTTGCAGAACTCCGCATAACAGATCATGACACCGCCCGCACATAGATGCCTATATGCGCATTGGAATGTCCTCAGCAAATCGTCCGAGCTTGTAATATAAGCAATACCATCATTGATGTATATTGAATCAAACTGACGCTTCAAATCACAATACCTCATATCGGCCAGGTAGAAATTACATTCCGGATTCAACTTTCTCGCATTATCCAACATCGCGTTGCTGATATCCAAACCATAAGCATCAAAGTGTTTCTTGAAATGGAAGAGATTCTTACCGCCCCCGCAGGTTATATCCAGGAGAGATTTTACCTCGATTTGGGCGTGCTGCTTGATGAGAGCTACGGCCGTTTCACTTTCTTCCCTGTATTCTTCAACGCTCCCCCACAAAGGCCATAACCATGCAAGGTCATTATACAGACGATACATCCCTTTGGACTTATCGATCACGATGCCATTATATCCAACCGCATCTTGCCGTCAAGAAAACATGGCATCGTATAACGGGGATGGGGGTTGACTTTTTGGCATCAACCGGTGTCTTGTCAGTACTGTCGGTTGATATGATGAGATTGCCGCGTCGCTCTGCTCCTCGCAATGACACTGCTGTGCAGGATGACTACAGTGAGAACAGATAGATTACGGTTATAACAAATAAACATGAACCTCCAGTCAGCGTAGGCATTTACCACAGGGGGTGGAGGGATGAGATGGTTGACACGGTCGCGCATGCAAATACAATGAAAAAAGGAATCTATCATGCTGCAGGGTGTGCATTTTCTTCTCACTTATATGTGTAATTTTGAGTGTGACCATTGTTTTGTTTACAGTGGTCCGAAAGCTCCAGGCACATTCACCCTGAATCAAATCCGAGACGTCATCGACGAAATGACCAAGATCGACACTGCGGAGTGGGTGTATTTTGAGGGCGGCGAACCGTTTTTATTCTATCCCATAATGATCGAAGGTATCAAGATCGCCCGCGACAAAGGCTTTAAAGTAGGCCTTGTTTCGAACTCATATTTTGCCACGACCGAAGAGGATGCCGAAATCTGGCTAAAACCTCTGATCGAATTGGGTATATCTATTCTCAGCGTAAGTGACGACCCTCTTCACCATGGAGACGAAAGGGAGAATTCTGCAAAACGACTCATTGCTGCCGCAAACAATGCCGGAATACCAGTCCGTTCCATTTGCATTGAAAAACCTGCTGTCGGAGTATCTACAGACGGTACGCAAGAAAAGGGCGAACCTGTTGTTGGTGGTGACACCATGTTGCGCGGAAGAGCAGTTGAAAAACTAATTGAAGGCCTTCCGAAAAAACACTGGGACACATTCACCGAGTGCCCGCACGAAGAACTTGTAGCACCCAAAAGAATACATGTCGACCCTTATGGCCACACGCATATGTGTCAGGGGTTAAGCATGGGCAACATGTGGGAAATACCTCTGTCCGAGCTGGATAAGAAATATGACGCTAACTTGCACCCAGTCTGCGGACCATTGGTCAAAGGCGGCCCCGCTTTACTGGCAAAAACATACGACGTCAAACATGAGGATGCATATGTCGATGCCTGCCATTTCTGCTACGTTGCACGCAAATCCCTCATAGACAAATTCCCGCAGTTCCTTGCCCCACGACAGGTTTATGGGCTAGAATGACAAGTGTGGGTCACCTATGAAAAAATTGCGTTCCCCTGATTAGGTTTTACTATACTTGGTAGTTAGTTATTTGTCAATATTGACCTCCGGTTAGTTCGGTATTATAATGTCCTTGGACCAT